>CAYRDV010000117.1:0-15473 GCA_964422885.1 uncultured Candidatus Sericytochromatia bacterium | reverse complement strand
CACTGGCACAGAAACTGTTCTCTGCTGTTTCCAAGATCATTAACGTTCACAACACCAACCTTGATACTGTTGTTAACTTAATCAGATAATTTACTAAAAAAAGAGAGGCCTCCTTATGGAGACCTCTCTTTTTTTTGTTCTTTAACCATTTCTTTTTAGTAGTCCAACCTTTTTGGCATAATTTTCACTTAAAGAAAAAACAGTTAATCCAATAGGAATAAGAATTACAGCGAGAATTAATTCTTTACCTACTATTGGTAAAAGACTTGCGGTTGATGCTCCGTCCAGCAAAGCACTTCTCACTCCTTCAAGTGTATATGTCGCAGGCGAAACATAAGAAAGAGGGCGTAACCATTCTGGTAAAACAGATATAGGATAATATATACCTGATATTAACAACAGCAAACCTTCTAAAATATGTGTTGCCTGTGAACCTTTTTCAGGAGATAGCAACGGTAGTACAGCTGCCAGTAATCCTAATCCAAGGAATGAAAAACATGATGAGAAAAGTACAAGCAATGCTCCCCAATAATTTGCCTTTTCCAGGGATAAACCAAAGAAAAAACTGACAGCAAGAAGAACTATCGCAGTACGTAATAGACCATAAATCATGGCAAACACGCTTATACCACCAAGGTGTGTAAACCTCTCAATCGGAGCCATAAATATCTGCTCAATTGTTCCTTCCCACCTTTCCAAAGCAATTGAGCAGGAAATTTCATTAAATATTACTGATAAAAATCCCCACATCAATGCTCCTATTATTAGATACATAATCTGGTGCTTTTCTGTTTCAATGTTCCCATTACCCATGCCTACAGCAATTAAGCCGATAGTAAGGGTATTAACAATGGAATAAAAAAGGAAAACAAATTCCCAGGCAAAATACCTTTTTGTAAGGTTAAACTGCCTTTCCACCAGGGCAAAAGCTGCCCTTATTTCATTGGAAAGATGAACTTTCCTGTTATTAATTATCACAATAAGACCTCCTCCTCATTTTCTTTTAAATTTTTTCCTGTCAATTCAAAAAATACTTCTTCTAAAGTTACTTCATGGTTCCCGTTTTTAAACAGTACTTTTGCTTTAAGGCCTGAAGGGGTATCCAAAGCTACTATTTTTCCGTCATGGATGATTGAAATTCGATCACAGAGTTGATCTGCCTCAACCATATCATGAGTTGTTAAAATAATAGTTGTGTTATAAGTTTTTTTTATTTCCCGCAAAAAAACCTGAACATCCCTTTTTGAAACAGGATCAAGACCTGTTGTTGGCTCATCCAGTAAAAGTAACTTAGGCACTGTCAAAAAAGCTCTTGCTATTGCAATCTTTTGTTGTTGTCCCCTAGATAAATCCTGGACGGGCTCATGAAAATATTTTTCTTTAAGACCAAGTCTCAATAGAATTTCCGTTGCTTTGGCATTTACCTCAGTTGACTTCATACCATATAGTTTTGACGAATAATTGAGATTTTCTATCGCAGAAAGCTTTTTAAAAAAAGATGCTTCAACTGATACTCTGTTTAAAAGCTCTCTTATTTTCATCGCTTCGTTTTTTACGTCATATCCAAAAATACTTATTTCACCTGAATCAGGAATTAGCAGGGTAGATAACATCCTGATCAGTGTTGATTTTCCTGAGCCATTGGGGCCAAGAATACCAAATACTTCACCTTCAGGAACATTAAAACTAACCTGATCTACAGCTTTTGTAAGCTTTTTGTTTTTCGACCAAAAATTACCTTCTTTAAAGCATTTATTAACGCTTTTGCATTCTATTGCATACATTTTTTCGACCAACTCCTTTAAAAATTACAAATATAATAAAGTACGGAACAGTCTCGACCATTCCCTACAGCACAACGCAAAAAGACCACTGATGTTGATGGCTCAACACCAGTGGTCTTAAAAAGTCTTTTTCTAAGGTTGATATGAGCCTTTGTCTTCTCACACCAACCAGTTTTTATGCTATGTCAATCAAAGTCTGTATTGGAATGAGTAGGCAGGGTTTGCCCCTGAGTAATGGCAGAGACAGCCATTGTGTAAAGTCTTTCCATCTAGCTACTGATTCCTCATAAAAAATATTAATTACCAATTTAGATTTGATATTTTTTAGTTATAACAGATATTGATGATTGTAGTTCTTTAATTAATCTTTATTTAAAGAACTCTTTAAGTAAAAAAAATAACTGTGTTTACAATTTAAAGTTTTTTAACTTAACCATTTTTTTATAAAATTATTATACTTACTTCCCTACACTAAAAAAAAAAAAAAAATTAACCACAAACTCTTTGGGGTCGGGCGACCCGCGGGGTCGCCCCGACAATTAAGTCTGATAAGTTATTTTTTACAAATTACTAAACGATTATTGGTAGTATTTCCAAATGCTCCCAGAAAAAAATTTTCAACCAACGCTTTTTTATTTTTTTATTCTGTAAATTTCTTTAATTCTGTGACCAACAGGAATGCCTAAATTGTTAGAATAAGGTATTTTAGGCAAAATCCTGATTCAGACAATGAATTTACCATCAGTTCAATTTATGTAAAGTTATTTTACAATAGGAATATATTTTATTAAGTTTTATATCAAAAAATAGTAATGATAGCGAGTGAGAAAAAAATTTTTGAATTTTTCAAAAGTCATTCTAAATTTTTTAGCCAGCTAATTTCAAAATATTTTCCTTTAAATGAAAATTTATTGGAACAATATCAGGATAAGCTATATTGGAATTGCTTAAGTAAAAATGAGGCAATAATCTGGACTCCAGAAATTTTAGATAAATTTTCTGAAAGATGGAACTGGAACAGTATTGTTGAATATGCAAAAATTCCCTGGTCTGAAAAATTACTTGAAAAATTTTCTGATAAGCTTAACTGGGAATATCTCAGTTGGAGTGAAGAATTGCCATGGACCCCTGAGTTGATCGAAAAATTTAAAGATAAATGGTTCTGGGAACATCTAAGTTGGAATGAAAGTATTCCTTGGACTATAGAGCTTTTAGAGGATTATGCCAGTAAATGGAACTGGAGAGAGTTAAGTAAAAATAAAAAGATTCCCTGGAGTAAGGAACTCATAAGTAAGTATGAGGATATGTGGGATTGGAATTCTTTATCGTCAAATGAAGGATTACCGTGGTCAGCAGGTTTTATAAAAAAATTTGAAAATAAGCTTTACTGGAGCAATCTGAGTAAGAATGAGGGCTTATATTGGACAATAGAATTAATAAGAAATTATCAGGATAAGCTTTATTGGTACGATCTAAGCGAGAACAAGGAACTCCCCTGGTCTATTGATTTAGTGGATGAATTTGTGGATAAATGGGACTGGTCAGACCTAAGCTCTAATCAAGGTTTACCATTACTTGCAGAGCTAATTGCCCGATATGAAAAAAAATGGGATTGGGATAGACTCAGTGCAAATCAAAGGGTTCCCTGGTCTTTAGAACTTCTTGAAAAATATGAAAAAAAATGGGATTGGACTGAATTGAGTAAAAATGAGAAATTGCTTTGGTCCTTAGAACTTCTTGAAAAATACGAAGATAAATGGAATTGGGCTGAATTAAGTAAAAACAGAAGTGTTCAGTTAACAGAAGAGTTAGTTGAAAAATATGAAAGTAAATGGAATTGGTTTAACCTAAGTTGGTACCCTGCCTTACCATGGTCACAAAAATTTCTCGAAAAATATAAAGATAAATTTGAGTGGTCAGATTTAAGTTGGAATGAGGGCTTACCCTGGACTCTGGAATTAATAGATAAATTCAGAAGTAAATGGGACTGGAGTTTGTTAAGCTGTAATGAAGTTGTCTGGGAAAAAGCGTTTAAAGAATATATTAATATCGAGTTGTTGAAAGAAATATTTTAAAAATCGTGAAAGGTGAAAAGTGAGAAGGAAGAACCCTTCGGCTCCGCTCAGTGTACATTGAGCAAATGTAGAAATGTCATTTCACCTTTCACGTCTGACGTTTCACGGTTTATCTGTGGTAAATTAGTATCAAATATTCGGGTTAGCAGTTATAAGAGAAACAAAATGATAATAGATTCACATACCCATGTCGAAGGCAGGGAAGATTCTCCCTGGTTTGATCCACCTGAAACAATAATCAGGCTTATGGATGAGGCTGAAATTAAACTTGGAATAATAATGACTTATGGCGATGCACCAGGTGGAGAATATGATTATCTTGAATATGTTGCGGGTTGTGTAAAAAAATATCCTGACAGATTAATCGGTTACGCCAGAATAAATCCCTGGTATGGCAAAGAAGCGGAAGACGCTCTTGAGAAATCATTATCAGATTATAAAATGAAAGGGTTAAAGCTTCACCCTCTGGGCTACAGGATGCTTCCTGAGCACCAGCTTACAGTAAATCTGGTAAATCTGGCGGCTGAATTTAATGCCCCGGTATTACTGCATTGCGGGGATGAAGAATATACGTATCCTTTACAGATAGAACGTCTGGCAAAAGCCTGCCCAAGGGCTAAAATAATTCTTGGACATATGGGTGGGTATTTTCATGTAAAAGAAGCTATCAGAGTAGCTGAAAGGTGTCCTAATATTTATCTTGAAACTTCTGCTACACCTTATCCCTTGATGATCAAAGAAGCTGTGGCAAAAATAGGAGCAGAACGAGTCCTTTTTGCCAGCGATGGTCCTGGTTGTGATCCAAAACTTGAAGTTTATAAAGTAGAGCTTGCCAGATTAAAAAAAGCAGAAGAAAAGCTGATTTTTTCTGAAAACATTCTGGAGATACTGGATAAGGTTAAATCATAATGATAATAGATTTTCATACACATCTTAGAAACTCAATATTTGGTTATGGCCAAACCACCAAACAATTATTGAATAATATGAATAAATATGGAATTGATAAAGCGGTTGTTTGTCCTGTTAAACCTTTTAATTACCATTTTGCTTCGGAAAATAACTTTATTGCAAAAACAAGTGAAAAATATAGTAATAAACTTATTGGTTTTTGTCGTGTTGATCCCAGGCAAAAAGCAAAGGCTGTAAAAGAAGTTCAGAGATGTGTGGAAAAACTTGGCCTGAAAGGTATTTTTCTACATCCCTGGGAAGAAACATTTCAAATCAGTGATGATATTGTTGTACCAGTAATAGAAGCTGCTGAACATTATAAACTTCCTGTAATGATCTCAGGTGGACATCTGAGAGTATCACGGGCATTTCAGATTTCGGATATTGCCAGTCGTTTTCCAAAAGTAAAATTTATTATTACCAGTGGAGGGCAAATTAATATTAGTGGCTCTGCCTTATTTGAAGCTGAAACAATGATCAAAGAAAATCCAAATATTACTATTGAAACTTCTGGAATATATCGTGAAGATTTTATTGAAGAAATAGTTGAAAAATATGGTAAAGAAAGAGTTGTATTTGGCTCTAACTCCCCTGAATATCATATTGGTTTTGAGTTAAAACGAGCACAATGGGCCCATCTCAGCTCCGAAAAAATAGAAGCTTTATCCTGGACAAATGCAGCAAAACTTTTGCAGCTCTAAATTTTTTCCTATAGAAATATATTTTTTATAAGCATTTTAATATTAATATGAGTCCCATACTCAGGAATTTATTTATAAAGTCCTAGTTCTTTTTATAATATATTTATGCTATTAAAGTAAATAATATAAAGGGTTTCATTACTTTTATAAAAAAAATATTAATTTCATCTGGGCCTAAAGTCCTAGTTCATTATAGGACTTTAGGCCTATAAGATTTATGACTCAAGTACTATATTTTTTTATTTCCGCTATATTTATCATAGTAAATAGCAGTCCATATATTGCTAAAAGGAGTTTTGGATGTGGAAAGTAGCTATTATCGCTGCAGATAATAACTTAAAGGAGTTTTTAAAAACAATACTTTCTAATGATGGCTTTAAAGTCTATGTTGGAACTAATGGTAGATATGGTTTGGAATTAGTTAAATGTGAGCAGCCTGATATTGTAATCCTGAATGTAACTTTAAGCGGTGAGTTAAATGGCTATGATGTTTGCCATGAAATTAGAAAATTTTCTAATGTGCCGATAATTATTCTCAGTAAAAAAGCAACTGAAGCAGAAAAAATTATTGGTTTTACTCTTGGTGCAAATGATTATCTGACTGAACCATTTAGTTATCCAGAATTAATTGCCCGTGTAAAATCAAATATTAAACAGGTCGAAAGAATAAAAAATACTTTTAAAGAAAAAATGTATGAATTAAAAATAGGAAATATTTCTATTAATAAGGATGAGTATAAAGTAACAATTGAAGATGAAGAATTAAATCTAAGACATAAAGAATTTGAGATATTAAATTTGTTTGCTGAAAATTTTAATAAAGTCATGACAAGAGACAAAATTCTTGATTATGTCTGGGGAATAGATTCTTATGGGGAAGACCGGCTTGTTGATGTTAATATCTGCCGCCTTAGAGAAGCTCTTAATAAAAGTAAAAAATGTAATGTGATTATTAAATCTGTAAGAAGTATTGGATATAAATGCTGTCTTAAGGACTCAATTAATCCACATATTCTTAAAGAAAACCAAGCGAATAGTCTATTAGTAAGTATTAATTAAAGATTTGCCTCTACGATTAAACTATTGCACAAGTGCGGTATGCCAGTAAAAGCATACCGTTTTTTTTTGCCTTAAAATTCTCATTATAAAATAGTTTCCAGTAAATAATCCAACGTAGTCTGTCTTTGCTTCATATCAGCTTTTTGTACTGCCATTGCCAGAGCTTTTCTTGAGCCAACAAATACAGCAAGCTTTTTTGCTCTTGTAAGCCCGGTATATATTAAATTTCGGAATAACATATTGAAATGCTGGGTTAAAAGAGGAATTACCACAATTGGGAATTCACTTCCCTGGGATTTGTGAATAGTAATAGCATAAGCCAGTGATAATTCTGTCAGGTCGCTTTTTTCATAAGCGACAAGTTTTCTGTTTATACCCTGCCCAAATTCTATTGCACAGGAAAAATTCTGACTGTCCACTGCTGCAATGATTCCAATATCACCGTTAAATACACCCAGATCATAATTATTGACATTTTGAATAACTCTGTCTCCATTCCTAAAAACCCTGTCACCAATAAGAATCTGCCCCTTACCTTCTTTAAAAGGGTTAATTTTATCCTGGATTTCTTTATTAAGACTGACAGTTCCTATACTTCCACGTACCATCGGTGCAAGTATCTGAATTTCCTGTTCTTTACCATAATATCTGGGCAATGTTTCACATACAAGCCTTACAACAGATTGGGAAGCTGTCAGACCATAATGAAGTGTTGAATATCTGGGAATTTGTTTTAATACGCTTGATAATTCTTCAGCACCGTTTTTACTTGCAGCCAATCTTTTTAAATCAGCATTATGTAATTTGGGAGGTATTGTAAAAGCTTCATAAGGTTCCTGAATATCTCTTACGGTTTGATAAATATTAATTTTGCCTTCACTGTCTCTTTCCACAACATTTTTTACTTCATCTTTCAGGAAAACTTTTATCGTATTTTCATTACTAACTTCCTGAATGGCATGTTTTGCCCTTTTAATAAACTTGAGCTGTTCCTGAGAAGCTTCTTCTGAATCAATGAAAAGGCAATCTATGTGACTTTTGAATAAAGAGTTATCTTTTATCGGAGTGGCAATTTGGGGAATCTTCCCTGAATTTATTTCATGCGCGTGAGTAATAATATATGATTCCTGAGCCTGTCGAAAGATTTTTGTGAGGGAAAAGTGGCGTATTTTTTCAGATGAAAGTAAATCATGCAAAACATTTCCGGCCCCTACAGAAGGAAGTTGATCGGCATCACCAATAAAAATGACCTGGCAACTATCAGGAACTGCCTTCATTAAAGCCGAAGCAAGGGAAATATCAAGCATAGATGTTTCATCAACTATTAAAATATCAGCAGGTAATTCTACCTCTTTCCCATATTCATTTTTTACCTTTACTGTAAGCGGATGGTCTTCATTTTTTTTAAAGCGCCCTTCCTGAGGATTCCACACAAGCAAACGGTGTATCGTCTGTGCATCAACTCCTATTACTTCTGTCATTCTTTGTGCTGCCCGCCCTGTTGGGGCAGCAAGCATTATTCGTTTTTTCATTACTTCAAATAATTTTACGATTACTTTTGTTGTTGTTGTTTTACCGCAGCCGGGCCCTCCGGTAATTATTGAAAAAGATTCTCCAGCTATATTTATAACTGTTTCAAACTGTTCAGCGGATAATTGCATCTGAATCTTTTCACAATAGCTGCTGACCCATTTACGGACTCTTTCCATATCAACCTGATGCTCATGTTTTAATATTGCTTTTAAGCGTCTTGATAAATGGATTTCATCCCAGTATAAACTGTTTGCATAATAATAAATTTCATCATTATCCATTGCTCTTGTACTAATGTCCTTACAATCTATCAGTTCCTGCAATGGCTCAGCAATCAGTTCTTTATCGTTAAGATTAAGTAGAGTACACACTTCAGTGTGAATTTGTAACTTTGTAAGATAACAGTGCCCGTTTTCTCTTGAAGAATCAAGGACATGCTTAATTCCAGCGGCAATCCTTTCTTTACTATCTTCAGCAAACCCCAGACTTTTTGCGATCCGGTCAGCAGAAAAAAAGCCGATTCCATAAATATCTCTTGCCAGAGCATAAGGGTTCAGTGAAACAGTACTAATGGCATCATTACCATATTGTTTATAGATTTTTACTGAATAAAGAGTGCTGATCCCATGAGACTGCAAAAAAATCATCACATCTTTAATAGATTTATGCTCTTCCCAGGCATCTCTTATCTGTATCAGCTTAGTTTTACCTATACTTGGCACCTCCATTAACCTTTCAATATCTGTATCAAAAACGGTAAGGGTATCAGCACCGAAATATTTTACGATTTTATGAGCCGTTTTTGGGCCTACTCCAAAAATTAGCCCTGAACCAAGGTATTTTTCAAGGGCATGTGCACTTGCCGGTTTTTTGGATATTGCTTTTTCTGCTTTAAATTGTTTTCCAAATTTAGGGTGCATTATCCAGTTACCGAAAAAGTCCATTGAATCACCTGCAACTATCTGTGCCTGGTGAATTACTACAGTCACCAGTTTTCTTGGGTTATCAAAAGGGGCAACTTTTACTACAGACCAACCATTTTCTTCATTATGAAAAGTAATTCGCTCAATAATACCAGCAATTTTTTCGTATGCTTTTTCCTGTTCAGTAGCAGAAGGAATCATTAAATTTTAACCCGCCAAAATAATTTTCTGTGTATATAAGTAATTATATTAGACAATAGGAAATTAGGATTTACTTAATAATAAAAATATTTAGCAACAGATAAGTATAGATTTTTAGAGATGTTTTAAATTAACAGCTTGTTCAATTGATTCTTATTTGTTTTAATTATTTTAGGTATTTAATGAGTTATAGCAATAAATAATAAATGGAGATAAAAGAATTATATTTAGAAAATTTCAGGGGCTTTGAAAATTTAAAGATAAATTTTTCTTCAAAGCTTGCTGTTTTCATAGGAAGAAATGGAGCAGGTAAATCCTCAGTATTAGATGCAATAGCTATTCTTTTAAATCAGTACGATAGTTTTTTTAAAAATGAAATTTTTCGGGAAATTACAGATAATGATATAAATACTAAATTTAATAAGGCTATCTTACAAATTATAATAAATGCAAGCAATAAAAGTTATTCCTGGAGTCAGGAAAAACAAAAAAATAATAATCATTTAATACATCAAAATAATAAGGGATTAGAAGATTTTAAAAAAAATTCTTTTCAAGAATTATATAAAATAAGAGAAAGCGGAACAGTCCCAGATGTCAGAGATGCAATGCCAAACTTTAAATATATTTATAGATATTATGAGTCATCAAGAGCTTTATATATAAATGAGAAAACTAAACCCAATTATAAAGACTCAGTTAAAAGTGATAATTTTAACGAGTTTTTGGAATGGTTTGAAATTTATGAAAATTTGGAAAATGAAGTAAGACTGAGAAAAGATATTAACTATAAACTTCCAGCTCTTGAAAATGTAAGAAAAACAATTCAGACTTTTTTTGGAAATCTTAGTAATGCAGATTTTAATGATCTTCGTATAGTTAGAGTTCAAAATAATTTAGTACCAAATTTAACCCCAGCATTTGTAATTAACAAAGGTAATATTGAATTAAGATTAGAACAATTATCTGATGGTGAGAAAATGGCTTTAATGATTGTTGTTGATATTGCCAGAAGCTTAGTTACAGCAAACCCAGAAAGTAAAGATGCTTTAAATGGGATAGGAATTGTTTTAATTGATGAAATAGAACTTCATCTCCACCCTTCTTGGCAAAGAGAGATTATTCCTGCATTAACAAAGACTTTTCCCAATGTTCAGTTTATTGTTTCAACCCATTCTCCCCAGGTTTTAAGTAACGTTGCTGGTAAAGATGTTTTTATCATTGAAGATTTTAAATTAATAAATGAAAATATTTTTACCAAGGGAAGAGATTCAAATTCAATTCTTTATGATATTTTTGGTGAAGAAAAAAGACCAAAAGAATATAAGGAAAAAATCTACAATTTATATGAATCTATAGAAAAAGGAAATAAAAAGAAAGCAGCTAAATTATTAGGTGAGCTTAGAGAAAAATTCGGAAACAATGATGTAGAAATTCAAAGAGCTTTAATGTACTTTGAAGATTTGGAAGAAGCAGATGAAGTACATAAAAAAGCATCAAAAAAATGAACCGAAAACTTTAAAAGATTATCGAGAAAAAACACCAAATTCTACTTATAATGGTTTTATTGATACAGGCCATTTATTAAAAGAAGCTTTACTTAAAGAACAGGGCCATATATGTGCTTATTGTATGAAAAGAGTTAGTCTTGATAGAAACGAAGTTCACAAAAAACCTGAAATTGAAGTGGAACATTATTTATCTCAGAAAAACCAGCCAAATAAACAACTGGATTTTATGAATATGTTAGGTGTTTGTAATGGCACATCAGGATTACAAAAACATTGTGATAAAAGTAAAAAACATAGAAATTTATCAACTCTTAATCCTTTAAAGAAAGATTACTGCGAAAATCTTTTGACTTATACTTTATCTGGTAAAATTGAGTCAAAATCAAATAACTCTGAGGTTGAAAATGATATAGGATTGCTTAAGTTAAATGAAGATAATATCGTTGATGCTAGAAAAAATGTAATAGATTTTGCTATTGAAAAACTAAAAAAAAGGTTAAGTAAAGAACATCCAAATACCCAATGGACAAAAAAAATGATTCAGGATGAAATTAATGAATGGAATAATAAAGATTCTCAAGGAAAATTTAAATCTTATTGCAGAATAGGAATCTGGATTTTGGAAAAAGAAAAGGCCAAAGGCAAATATCTATAACAGTTAATTTTTCTTAATAAAAAGAACCTAATTTACTTAAAATATCTATATCTTGGCTTAATATAATTTATTTATACAAACATCATCAAATACTTATAGTATAATTCCCATTTGTAAATATTTTTAAGGTTGTATTTTATGAAAAGATTCAGAGCTTTATACTTTATTTTACCTTTTATTCTTATATCCTGTAGTGCTTCTACACCAACAGCAACAAAAACCGGAACCAATATTTCCAACAAAGGAAAAAAGGTTACCTCATTTACTGTTTCCCAGACTGATTTCTCTGTAAATGAGGGCAATGAAATTGAACTGGAAGGCATCGTTAAATATAATGATGATAGTACAGATAGTAGTATTCTATGGTCATCATCAGATACCAATGTTGTTAACATTGATAAAGATGGTAAAATAAAGGCTCTTTCACTGGGCTCAGCAACATTAACAGGAAAAGCAAAAGAAGATGCAAATTTTAAAACAGATATTAAAATAACTGTAATTAAAAAAGGCGTTTCTATTGAAGGAAAAGTTTATGATCTTACCGGAAAATTAATAGATAATGTCAAAGTAAGTGCCAAAGCGAATGATAAAAAGGTTAACTGGACAAGTAAACCTGCATTTACCAAAAGTGGCACCTTTAATTTTACCAATGTCCCTGAAAATACCAGTATTGAAATTACTATCGAAAAAGATGGTTTTTCCGTCAGAAAAAGAATAGTTACGACTATGTCTCAGGATAATCTTAATAAGTTCAATTTTGGAGGTAATATTGCTTCGGAAAAAGATTTCGCAATGCAGGATGAGGTGGAAATTTTATCAGTTAAAATAAATGGTAAACAAGCGACCTCACCTGGTGAAATTGGTGTGATTGTTGATGAATTTCTGGCTGATACAACAGAAAAAGACAATATAAACTATGTACCTGATATTAATTCTGTTGTTGGTCTTAATAATATCGATTTTTCAAAGTTTGAAGTTGAACTTGTTTTTAGTGAATTAGTTGATAAAAATAGTGTTGAAACAAATTTTAAGGTACTATCGGAAATAAGTTCAATGAATGCAGGATCAATCCATGATAAGGTAAGAAGTATTGACCCGGTAAGTGATATAGACTCTTTTACTATAGACAAAAATACCCCTGGCTCTTTATTTACATGGAGTAAAGACAGTAAGACCGTTGTTTTCAAGACGGATAAGCCTTTATTTAATATAAAAGAGGGGCAGCAAATAAAATATAAAATAGTATTTAGCAAACCTTTTAAAGATAAATCTGGTAAAGAAGCTAAGTCAGCTACAAAAAATCCCTTAAATCCAACATATGAATTTAATAATGGAGTAGCAAAAAGTAACAGTCACGTTTATTCTGGATTAGTAGTTTCAGATAAATATGGATATATCAGATATTCACCCACATTGCATGCAGATTACCTATCCTTCTCATTTAATAATGACACAAACCTTTTTAAACTTGATAGTTTTAAAGCTGTAAATAATAAATCCGGAGAAGATTTGGCTATACTTAATTTTTCAAAAAATATATCTTCTCTAATAAAATTTTCAATTGTTGATTCAAAAGAAATTTATCTTGATGCAAATGGAAAAATTACTTTTGTGGATAATCAAGGGATAACAAAAAACTTTGCTACTTTAAGAAGAAAATATAAAAGTGATAAAACAGATAAGGGTTTAAATAACTATTCACCTAAAGGTGAGATTGATTTAGCCCTGTCAAATGGTGGGAAGACATTAACTCTAAAATTAAGAGAAAAAGCATTTGACGCAAATGATATTGTAAACCTTACTGTAGATCCATCATTTTCAGATTCATCTGGTAATAAAGTTCTTACAGACAAGGGTGCCAATAAAAAATCTTTTACAGTGTAAAATTAGTTAAATAATAGTAAATTAAAAATAAATTTTTGATTAAAATATAATTCAATAAAAAAACCTTATCCGAGAAAGATAAGGTACGAGATATTTAGAGAGTTACTAGATTTTTAGGCGATTTTTTACAAACTTGCTTAAAAATTTATGAATACTTTTTTTTACTTTATAAAATAAAATTTTATATATATTTAGTCGGTTAGAGCTTCTTTTATAATTTAACTTTTGTTAGACTAATTCTTTTAACTTAAACCTACATTTAACATATAGGAAAAAATTAAAATCTCTTTCGTGTTTTTTTATTTAAATTTAGCTAATAAAATACATTTATTTTTGTTTAACTCTGTTTTAGAGCTTAGATTTAGCATCCTTAGTAGTTTTATTATATTTAGTTATATTTTAGTAAAATTAAAGTTCATTTTTATTTAATATTTATTTTTGCTGGTCTTGAAAAGAATATTATTAACTTAAATTAAAGCTTTGGGTAAAATTTATTTAAATGACACAAGATTCTTAAACATTTCTTCTATTAATAAAAACATAGAGATTATATTGGAGATAGAGGAAAAATAAAATGAAAAAATTTACTTTTAGTGTTGCTACAATTTTTGTTGCTGGAATTCTTACCAGTTGCGGCAGCCAGAACAATGATTTGTTAACTATGCCAGTTGTTGAAAATGCTCCTGTACAAGCCAGTTCATATAAAGGGATCAATAAAGAAATGGAAAAGGCTGTTATTTCAACATTTAATGACCTGGATAAAAACAGAGATAAAATAATTGTTCCTGCTGAATTTGGCGTACAAACCCCAGCTCAGGCACAGGCATTTTATGCAATGGATGATAATCATGATGGAAAAGTTACTCTTAAAGAATTAACCCCTAACTTTTTTAGCAAAGTAGGAGCAAATATAAGAATTGGAAAAGCAGCAAATGCTTTATTTAAAGAACTGGATTCATCACGTGATGGTTATCTCAGTCCTGAAGAACTTGACTCAAATTTAATAACTCCTGAATATGTAAAGTTATTTAAAAAATATGATGTTGAGCAACCAGGAAAAATCTTTAATACAAAGACAAAAGGAAAGTTAAGCAAATCAGAATTCCAAAATTTATTTGCTCATATAGCTGTAAACCCAACAAATACAGGTAGTTCCGCACCAGAAGAAATTTCTAATAGTTTTTCTACTGATGAATCATTCTAAAATTTAAAAAAACGAAAAGCCCTGAACTTCAGGGCTTTTCGTTTTTGGAAGAAAACAAATCCACTAAAGGGAATAGCACCGTTTTTTTAGCTAAGAAAAAAATAATACATTTTTCTTATATAACCATGTAAAATTATTATTAGGCATATACTTATTTTTATCAGGTATTGGTAAAAAATTTAATTAAAAAGTGGATAACTCTGACATCTTTAACAGACTTTTAAAAATAACTATTATTTCCTTAAGCAAAATAAGCTGTCTTTTTCCCAGAAACTTTTCTCTTTTTATTGGGGAATTGTTTGCAAAATTAATTTATAACTTTTACCGTTTTTCATCATATAAAAATCACATTTCGAATAATATAAAATCCACGTTACCAATTTCTGATTCTGGTGCCAAAAAAATGGCTAAAAAGCATATAATCAAATTTACTAAAAATTTAGTTGATTTGTTACGCTTTGACACTCTTAAAGAAGAAACCTTTGATAAAATAGTTTCTATAAAAAATTCTGAGTTTTTTCATCAGGCTATAAATGAAAATAAAGGAGTTATTTTGGTTTCGGCTCATTATGGATGTTGGGAACTGATCGGTGCAGCAATATCTTTAAAACTGAAAAATGTTTTAAATGTACTTGTACAAAGACCTTCTCAGCCTGTTTTTGACGAATTATTTGTTCAATTCAGACAGAAAGTGAAAGTCAGAACACATTATAATAATTCAGGGGTTTTATCATTAAGGCCTCTTTTCCGTGCTCTTGAAAATCATGAATGTTTAGGGTTTTTAGTTGATCAGCACGGAGAATCCGAAGATACTTTTGGTGAGTTTTTTGGAAACATTGTTTCGATTCCATCTGGTCCTGCACTTTTTGCCTATAAGACAGGTGCTCCTATTGTTCCTGTATTTATAAGACGTACAAAGGATGACAGGCATGAAATATTATTTCACCCGGTTATTCACATTGACTCCAATGGAGATAAGGAAGTAGAAGTTC
>CAYRDV010000116.1:0-15570 GCA_964422885.1 uncultured Candidatus Sericytochromatia bacterium | reverse complement strand
CTACCCTCTAAACCTATCGGTTTTAGAGGAAGACTTCTTTTTGTAAACAGTTAAAAAAAAATTATAATCTCAATAGTAATGGTTATATTAGCTTATATTTTTTTCCAAATAATAATAATTATTATTTGATTAGGTTAAATCTATTAAAAAGCTTTTATTGTTATCAAAGGTTTCTTTTAAATTTTTTGTGCGACCCATATTTTAGTAATATATGTTAATTCCAGCTTTTCATATTTAGAAAGTTCTTCATGAATATCCTTTACTATTTTTTCAAATAAATTTCTACCTTCATTAGTATCCAAGTCCCAATAGTTATTCTTTACAGAACGCCAGGCATTTATATAATTATCAACTGTTGTTTCTACCTGCTTTGCTCTCTCTATATAATGAATATCTTTAAATAATCCACTCTCAGCTATTACCTCTTCCTGTCTCTCACGCCTTGTTCCATGTGAGTACTCCGATACAAATCTCCTGATTATCTGTTCCACATGCTTTTGCACAGGGTCATTCTCCAAATCCCTGTTATTCCACATACATGTAAAATATCCTCCTTCTTTTAAAATTCTGTGGGATTCTTTCAGAGATTTAAATCTGTCTGTTGTATTAAACGAACTGCCAAATGTTGCAAGATTCACTGAATTTGATTTAAGAGTTGTGTCTTCTCCTGTTCCTACTTTCCATTCCACATTTTTTCCAGTTGTACGTTCAATACCGATCTCTCTCATTGCTGAATTTGGTTCTATTGAGACTACTCTTAACCCTCTTTCTTCTAACATCAATGTCAGGTTTCCCGTACCTGCTCCAATATCTGCAACAAGATATTCCTGGTTACCTTTTTCTGCTTTTACATATCCCAAAAGCTCATCAATTGCTTCTGGCGCATAATTGGGCCTTAAATAATAATATTTGGCCTGATTGGTATAATCCCAGTCTTTATCATTTATTGATTTGTTTTCCATTTATTTACCTTTTATTTAAATTAAATGTAATAAAAAACTTAATAAGTTACTAAATTTTCTCCTTATTCTAGGTAATAAGATAAATTATAACTTAAATAATACTTTATTCTATCAAAAGAATATTTTCTGTGAGTGTAAATAATTTTCGAGATCAGAAGTACTATCTATCTCAATCCAACCACCATTAATAAATACCGCATTAACCGGGCAAAGCCGTTCAATAATCATTTGTATAAAAGAAGTCATAAACATATTATAAAAATCTTTTCCATCATAAATTGCATTTTTATCAAGACCAGAGTAAAAATCCTTTATTTTTGAAATCATCTTTTTGGAAATTTTTATTAAACCGATATATTGCCCCTGAATATCATTATAATTTGTGGCTTTTTTGCCCAGCTCAATAATTGTATTATTTACTCCTATCTTCATGGTCTCAGCATCATCCAACGGGTTTTCCATTCTGATTGACCAGAGTTCTTGCCAATTTTGATCTACAATTACAGAAATATCTGCATCAGAATCAATTAGTTTTTGTAAAACTTCTTTTTTATAAATTATATCTGAATAGGAAATAATAACATCATCATTCAGCTCACTTTCAGCACAGAACAATGTAGTCACCATATTTGTTTTATCAAAATCAGAGTTTGTATAGAACTTTACATTTTCATTTTTTAGATATGATTCAAGTGTATCTTTTTTATATCCATCAATAACAATTATATTTTCCAGAGAACATTCCCTGATTACCTGTAAAATATAGTCGATAATCGGTTTCCCATGATATTCCACCATACATTTTGGACAATTATCAGTAAGTGGCCTTAATCTCTGACCCTGACCAGCTGCAAGAATTATAACTTTCACAAAATATTCCTTTACACTAGTAAAACTAAAATCCTAACCTAACCCATTTTACAATATCTAAAATTTTTAGTGATATAATTTTTTTTCTATAAAATAGTAAAAATATTTTTGCAGAGGGGAAAAAATGATTGATAAATTAAATATTATTTTTATGGGAACGCCCGAGTTTGCGGTCCCTTCTCTGCAAAAATTAATAGAAGAACCTTTATTTGATATTAAAGCTGTATATACTCAACCTGATAAACCGGTTGGCAGAAAGCAGATTTTAACAGCACCTCCGGTTAAAGTCCTGGCTGAATCGAAAGGGATACCTGTATTTCAACCTACCAAAATACGTAAAAATCAAGAGTTAATGGAGCATTTATCCAGCCTGAGCCTTGATTTTATAGTAGTAGTGGCTTATGGTAAAATCCTCCCACAAACAATTCTGGATATACCCAAAAAGGGGTGTATTAATGTACATGGCTCTTTACTGGAACAATACCGAGGAGCGGCTCCGATTCAATGGGCAATTGCACGTGGTGAAACAGTTACCGGAATAACTACGATGTTAATGGATGCCGGAATGGATACAGGAGATATGCTGCTTAAAGCCAGCACTAATATTGTTCAAAATGATACAACAGAAACATTAATAAAAAAACTGGCTCCTATAGGAGCAGATTTACTGATAAAAACATTAAAAGGGCTGATTGATAAGACTCTTACACCAATAAAACAGGACAACAGTAAAGCAACAATGGCTCCAATAATTAATAAGGCAGATGGTCAGATTGACTGGCATAAATCAGCAAAGGATATTTTTAATTTAATCAGAGCCTTTACTCCATGGCCATCAGCATATACATATCTTGACAGTTCAGTACTGAAAATTTCCCAAGCATCATTAATTGAAACAGGGCAATCCAGAAATTATAAACCAGGTCAAATAGTTGAAATAAATAAAAATGGTATTACCATCTCAACAGGAGACGGGCTTTTAATTATTAACCGGGTTCAGCTTTCTGGAAGTAAAGAAATGAGTGCTACAGATTTTGCCAGGGGACACAGGTTAGAAACAGGCTTTATTTTTGAAAACTCTATGATGTGCTAGAACAATCTTATAAGAAAAATATTTAACCACAGATGAAAAACAGATGTAGGCAAATTTTCACAGATTTAAAAATTAATCAAAAAATTCTTATCTGTACTAATCTGAATCTTTATCTGGGCCATCTGTAGTAAAAAATTACTGATTTAAGATAATTAATTTATTTTACATAATTCATAAATTTAATTAAGTCTAAAGAAAGTAGAGTTATAATCTATTTAATTAATTTTCACAATTGTTTTGAATGTTTTAAAGAGGAATATGAATTCAGATAATTCTGACATATTAAATGTCATAATAAGCGAGCAGGAACTGCAAAACAAAATTTCAGAAATGGCTGCAAAGATTTCTGACGATTACAGGGATAAAAACCTTCTTCTTATCTGTGTAATGAATGGTTCAGTTTTTTTCAGTGTGGATCTGATCAGAAAACTTACAATAAAGGCAGAACTAGACTTTATTACAGTAACAAGTTACCACGGTGGGACTGTTTCATCAGGAAAAGTTAATTTACTTCGAGATGTATGTACTGATATAGCAGACAAAGATGTTTTAGTAATAGAAGATATTTTAGATTCAGGAAGAACTTTTTCATACCTGTTAAAACACTTAAAAGATAAAAACCCCCGAAGTCTTAAAAGCTGTTCTTTATTAGATAAGCCTGACAGAAGGGTTGTTCCGGTAGAACTTGATTATACAGGATTTGTCATACCAGATATATTTATAGTTGGTTATGGTATGGATTATGATCAAAGCTATAGACAATTACCATTTATTGGTGAATTAAAACCACAGGTTTATATGGATAAAAAAGAGACCTGTTTGACTGCATCTAAAGATTAGAATATTATTTGAAATTTTTTATAATTTTACTATAATGTCAGATTTACAAATTTCTTTTTTAGTATTTTGTATGATAGTAGTTTATATAAAGACTTTATCAACAATTTAACCCCAACTGTATATTAAATGAGCAATGAGCAGTAAGAATATATTTTTCCTGTCACTTGTCACTTCTTATATATTCACTGAATTATATTAAGTTTAATTATAACTTGAAACATATATATATAAGCTTATGTTAAAATAAGTTTATGATAAGGTTAATATCATTTTTAATAGGAGTGTTTTCGGAGATTTTTAATGCGTATTTTGGTTTCAAATGATGATGGTATATTTGCCCCTGGAATAAAGGCTTTAGCAGAGACCCTGGCAATAGAAAATGAAGTTTATGTTATTGCTCCAGACAGAGAGAGAAGTGCTAATGGACATGCTCTTACACTTCATAAACCCTTAAGAGCCGAAGAAATGAATTTGTTTAACAGAGTAAAAGCAGCATGGCAGGTAAATGGCACACCGTCCGACTGTGTTAAGCTTGGAGTCGGAGCAATTCTCGAAGAAATGCCTGATATTGTTGTTTCAGGTATTAACAGGGGGCAAAACATGGGCACTGATATTATATATTCAGGCACAGTTTCAGCAGCGATGGAAGGTAATATCCTGGGAATTCCTTCAATAGCAGTTTCGTTAGGTAGTTTTGCAGATATACATTACCAAACTGGTGCTGATTTTATCTTAAAGTTTGTAAAAAACCTGGAAACTAAAAAATTACCGCCAAAAACTCTTTTAAATGTGAATGTTCCTGCCATTCCAGCAGATAAAGTAGCAGGAGTAAAAGTAACCAAGCTGGGTGTCCACAGATATACAGATGTTTTTGAAAAAAGAGTTGATCTGAGAGGTAAAACCTATTATTGGTTAGCAGGAGAATCTCTTGAATATGAAGATGAAGAAAATACAGACATAGTAGCAGTAAAACAAAATTATATCTCGATCACTCCTATACATTATGATTTAACAAATTATGAATTTCTAGGCGATTTAACTAAATGGAATATGGATAATAGTAAAGTTGAGGTAAACAAGTAATGCGTGTAGGTGTTCCCAAAGAAATAAAAAATAATGAATACAGAGTAGCTTTGACTCCAGGGGGAGCTAGAGCACTGGTAAAAGCTGGCCATACAGTATACGTAGAAAAAAGTGCCGGTGAGGGAAGTAGTTTTCAGGATAAAGAATATGAAGATTTAGGGGCAAAAATATTACCAACAGCCTCTGATGTTTTTGAAAATTCAGAAATGATTATAAAGGTAAAAGAACCTCTTAAAGAAGAATATGAGCTTTTAAAACAAGAGCATATTTTATTTACCTATTTACACCTGGCTGCTTCAAAAGATCTTACTGAAGCCCTAGTAAAAAAAGGCCTGGTTGGTATAGCTTATGAAACGATTCAATTACCTAATGGTTCTTTGCCTCTTTTAACACCGATGAGTGAAATTGCCGGAAGAATGGCTGTACAAATAGGAGCACAATATCTTGAAAAAAGTTATGGTGGCCGGGGAGTTCTTCTTGGTGGTATTCCTGGTGTTCCCCCAGCTTCAGTAGTTATTATTGGTGGCGGTGTTACCGGTACACAGGCAGCTAAAATAGCTCTGGGTATGGGTGCCAATGTTACAATTCTGGATACAAATTTAGATAGACTAAGATATCTTGAAGATATTTTATCAGGAAGGCTAGTTACTCTATCTTCAAATTATGAAACAGTTGAAAGAGCTGCTATGTATGCAGACTTATTAATCGGAGCAGTTTTAATTCCAGGAGCAAAAGCCCCTACTCTGGTTACAAGATCTATGGTATCTAAAATGAAAAAAGGTTCTGTAATTGTTGATATTTCTGTTGATCAGGGTGGTTGTGTAGAGACTATTCATCCAACAACACACAGTGAACCAATATATTTGATTGATGGGGTAATTCACTATGGTGTTGCGAACATACCAGGAGCAGTTCCACGTTCTTCTACCGTTGGCCTGACAAATGCAACTCTTCCATCTGTCTTACAGGTAGCAAATCAGGGTTACAAAGAAGCAATGGCTTCAAATCCTGTATTGGAAAAAGGCTTAAATGTTGAGAACGGAAAAATAGTTCATCCTGCTGTTGCTGAATTATTTAATATTTAATTTTTATAAGTCAGGAGGTTTGGGTTTTAAAATCCAAACCTCTTTTAACATTTAATTTTTATTTAGTTTTCTTTGTTAAATGTTTGATATATTATTTGTATAAAGATGCTTTATATAGATATAATTCTATATTGGCACAACTACAAATATTTGTAGTTTTTTCATAAAAGTTTTAGTGTAATAGTAATTAAATTTAGGGCTTAGGACTAGTCTTTTTATATTATGGCTGACTATATTGATGATGATAATCTTTGGAAAGAAGATTTATTTGCAACCCTTGGGGTTGGATTTGAAGCGACTGATGGAGAAATCAAAAAAGCGTACTTAAAATTAGCAAAAAAATATCATCCTGACAAATATTTGGAAGATAATCAGGAAAAGTTTGAAGCTCAAAAAATTTTTTCTAAAATTACTGTGGCCTATAATACATTGATCGATGCCCATAAAAAAAGTCATTACCTGGATCTAAGAAGGTTACTTGCCAGTCACCTTCCAGAAAACCAGACAGCACCGCCACCAATGTCCCATGCGCCAGAAGCGGCTAAACCAAGTACAAGTACGCCTCAGCCCAAACCGGAGCCTTCAAAATTAAACTAAACACCTGTTGCCGAAAAAGTAAAAGAGGAACAGGCCAGATCTTTTTACTCTATTGGCCTTGACTTTATGAGACGAAACCAGCTTGATAAAGCAATTGATAATTTTAAACAGGCAATAGGTATTAAATCTGATATTGCTGAATTCCACAGTCAGCTTGGACTTGCTTACAAAAATAAAAACTGGGTTGGTATGGCCCAATCAGAATTTAAACTGGCTTTAAAATTTAATCCTCAGGATAATGTTGCCAAAAAGAACTTATCAAATTTAGGCACAGGAGCAAGCGATTCTGGTAAAAAATCTGAGCCGGAAAGCAAAGGCGGGCTATTCAGTAATCTGTTCAGATTTGGTAAGAAAAAATAGTGTTTAACTCACTTTTCCAATTTATTTAAACATAAGTTAAATTATAACTTTATTAAGTAAAGTAGAAAATTTATATCTTTTTCGTTTAAAATATATTTTATAGCCTAAATGTCTAACAGAGGATATATAATGGCTTTATCGGAAAAAATGAGGCAAATAAATGTCTAAGATAATATCAATAGAGCTTTCTGATGAAATAGCAGAACTTTTGGATAAATTATCAATTGAAGTTAATCAAACATCAACTGAACTTGTAAAAGAAGCAATAGAAGAATATATAAAGGAAGCAATTAATATTCATGATGAATGGAAAGATGAATCAATTCCTTTAGAGCTTAAAAATAAATATTCCTGCAAATTAGAAGATTTAATAGGGAAGACTCCTGATAAAAGCAAACATCAAGAAGTTGATTTTGGTGGGCCTGTTGGCAAAGAAATATGGTAGATTATATCCCTTCACGTGGAGATATAATTAATTTAAATTTTGAGCCTCAAGCAGGAAAAGAAATAGCAAAAAATAGAGTTGCCCAGGTTCTCGAAATTGTCAAAGCTTTCTTGGATTAATACTGTTCACTTGCTGTAATGGTTAAGGATGAAAAATAAACTTCTTTCTTTTCACCCCTCTCTTGCAGTTCTAGCAAGAGAGGGGCCGTCCGTTAGGACGGGGGTGAGTTAAAATGCTCCCTTTATCGGCGAATAAAATTTTATTCTTCTACAATAATAACTAACTCAAAACATTTGATAGAAGGATTTGATTGAATAAAATTTTTTTGATTTTTTATCTATTAATGTAGCATTATTAAAAAATAATATTATTTGTGTAAAAATATTCATAAAACATACATTTTTGAAGATTTAATGATTATTTAATGATAAAAATCAATTTTTAATTAGAAATATAAGTTTTATTTTATCAAATAAAACTTATAATATTTACACTACAAAAGGGAAAACAAAACAGGATGGGAATTAATTCAATAGGTAAAAATTTAAGTCGTTTAACTGAGCTTGGTGTAGATGTACCAAAAAACATTAACGGAGTACTAAAATCAGCAGAAAAGAGCAGTCCCAATTCTGCGGCATCAGAAAAAAATATTCAGGTAATTGCAGATTTATCCGTAGCTATTGCAGAAGCTCAGGAAACAGCACCTTTACCTCCTTATGTGGAGCCTACATTAGCACAGCAGGCTGCGAATTTAGCTTCTCAAGCTGCGGAGGCGTATCAAAGCGGAAAAGATTTTAGTAACGCTTGTAAAACCTATTATAAATTTGTTAATAATAATTTTTCTCCAGAGGTTGTTAATGGTGCTCAGAATGCAGGCTTGAATGCATTTCTTGCTTCCTTTGAATCTGTTACTGTTGATGCTTGGAGTGCCGTAGCGGCTTTTTGGTCTAATTATTCAAGTCCGCTCTCAAGCTCAAACTCAATAAATAAAGATCCTGGCCAGATTAGTTCTGACATTACTCCTATAGGCAGTATCGGCACAATAGGTAGTGATTTAAATACTATAGATCCGACTCAAACTATAATCAAAGACGCCACAAACCTTAATTCAACAAATACAAGTCTTAATATTATAAAGTAATAACTCACCCCTTCTGAACCAGGATTCACTGGATTAAAGGATTAACAGGATAACAAAATCTTCATCCTGCTAATTTCTTCAATTCTGGAAATCCTGATTCTGACAGGAAATTAATTAAAAATATCATTTAAGCTAATTTCAAAATTTTCAAAAAATCCGGATGTTATAACTTTTTTAGCTTCCAGGTTAACTTCATCAATATATTCTTCAGCATGAAGTTTAAAATTTCCTGTTTCGTCCAGAGTAAATACTTCAATATTCCTGTATTTAGGATCAACCAGCCAGTATTCTTTAACACCAAATCTCTGGTATAACTCTTTCTTTTTAACATTATCAAGATATTTTGAAGAACTGGAGATTATTTCAATAACCAGATCAGGTGTTCCCCAGAACTGGCCCTTTATTTTATTAAGATTTTCGTTTGCAATAAATAAAATATCTGGCTGGACTACATTTTCTTTGTCAAGAATTACATCAAAAGGCGCATAGAGTATTGTCCCAAGCTTATTTTCTTCTACATACCTGTCAAAAATCCGGAATAATTTTTTTGATAAATTTTGATGTTCAAACAAGGGTGCTGGTGTCACTGTTTTTTCACCATCGATAATTTCATATAAAAAACCTTCAGCTTCATTCAAATAATCATTAATAAATAATTTTTGCCCGGTTTTCATTTTTAAACCTTTAAATAATTTTTTAATTTTTAAAACTGTTCAATCTGCAAGTTATGACTTTATTATACTATTATCACTTTGAAATTTGAACTCAACAATTTTTTTGAGCTTTCAATTTACAGTATTTTCTTATCCTGCTAATTTCTTCAATTCTGGAAATTCTGATTCAGACAGTGTTTATTGATTCGCTATCTCCTTATTTACAGAGTCACTTGATGTTTTTGCACTTTGTTCTTCTTCCTCTTCTTTTACAGGATTATATTTATTATTAAATGTTCCTGTATCCAGGTTAATCTTTTGCCTGGAATAATTTTGCTGATATTTTTCACAGGAAACAAGTATCTGTGATGAAATTAAAATAACTGCTATAAAAGTAAAAATTTTTCTCATACTCTATAACCTCCGTAACAATACGTTACATTAAAGATTATAGCTAATAACAAATCTTACATCGCCACCCCTTTTCTGATATCATGTATTAGATTTAGAACTTTAGCGTATTTAATAATCAATAAGCTTTAATAGCACTAATAATGGATGCAAAACTCTTTAAATTAAAATTATTAAAACTAAAAAAGGAGACTCAGATGCAAACCTACAAAATGTATGTCGGGGGAGAATTTACCGCAGGAACCTCCAATAAGACAATGGATATATATAATCCTGCCACAGGTGAAGTAATAGGTCAGGTTCCCCAGGCATCAAGAAAAGATATGGAACAGGCTATTGACGCAGCCAGAGATGCTTTTGATAAAGGACCATGGAAGCAGTCTACAGGTGTACAGAGAGCAAGAGTATTATATAAAATTGCGGAAGCTCTGAGAACCGAAGCTTCCAGATTTGCCGAACTGGAAACATTGAATATGGGTAAGCCTCTTTTAGAATCTGAGTATGACCTTTCTGATGCTGCAACGTGTTTTGAATATTTTGCCGGTTGGGCCACCAAGATTTTTGGTGAAGTAAACCCTGTTCCTGATAATGCCATGAGCTTTACTGTTAAAGAGCCTGTGGGCGTCTGCGGAATGATTGTTCCCTGGAATTACCCTCTGGTAATGGCATCCTGGAAGATTGCTCCTGCTATTGCGGCTGGATGTACAATGATTCTGAAACCAGCCGAGTCTACCCCTGCTACAGTTCTTGAACTGGCAAAAATTCTTGACTCTATTGAAGAATTACCAAAAGGGGTCGTAAATATCGTTACAGGGCTTGGAGAAGAAGTAGGAGCAACTTTGGCACAAAGTAATAAAGTTGATAAAATTGCCTTTACTGGTTCTACCGAAGTAGGCAGGCTTATTATGAAAGCTGCTGCTGATACCAATCTGAAAAAAGTAACACTGGAACTTGGCGGTAAATCTCCTAATATTTTCTTTACTGATTCTGATTTTGAAGCTGCTGTAGAAGGGGCACTTTTCGGATGTTTTGTTAATCAGGGAGAAGTTTGTTCTGCTGGTTCACGAATCCTTGTCCAAAAACCGATTTATGAGAAATTTGTTGACGCAATGGTTCAAAAAACAAAAACTATTAAAGTTGGCCCTGGTATGGACAGAGATAATAAGCTTGGACCTCTGGTTAGTGAAGAACATTTAGATCGGGTACTTGGTTATGTCCAGAAAGGTTCTCAGGAAGGAGCGCACCTTGCTTTTGGCGGAAAACGCCTGGGAGATAAAGGCTATTTTGTTGAACCAGCAATCTTTGCCAATGTTTCAAATTCAATGACCATTGCCAGAGAAGAAATTTTTGGCCCGGTTGCTTCAGTAATTCCTTTTGAAGATGAGGACGAAGCTGTAAGTATTGCCAATGATACACCATATGGCCTTGCCGGTGCTGTCTGGACCAGAGATATATTTAAGGCTTTCAGGGTAGTAAAATCAGTGCGAGCTGGAATATTATGGGTAAACCATATGCAGCCTACCTATGTTGAAGCTCCCTGGGGCGGATATAAGCAGAGTGGAATCGGCCGTGAGCTTGGACGTTACGGAATAGAAAATTTCCTTGAATCAAAGCTTATTCATATTAATCTTAATGAAGGACCGATGGGATGGTACTAAAAAATGGCAAAATCTATTGTTCTTAAAACTCCGATACCAGGGCCAAAAAGCCTTGAATTACTTGAGAGAAGGAAAAAAGTTGTTTCGAATGGTGTTGGTATCGGTAAAACACCTGTTTTTGCAGCTTATGCAGAAGGGGCTGTAATTACTGATCTTGACGGGAATCAGTTTCTGGATTTTAGTGGTGGTATTGGATGTGTAAACTCCGGGCATTCCGCTCCCAGAGTAGTTGAAGCAGTGAAAAATCAGGTAGAAAAGCTTCAGCATACCTGTTTTCAGGTAACTATGTATGAATCTTATCTTACTCTGGCAGAAAAGCTTGCTGATATTGCTCCAGGTAATTCACCAAAAAAAGTAGCTCTGTTTAACAGCGGTGCTGAAGCAGTGGAAAATGCTGTCAAAATTGCCAGAAAATTTACTAAAAGACAGGCTATTGTTTGTTTTGAAAATGCTTTTCATGGCAGGACAATGTTAGCATTAACCCTGACCAGTAAAGTAAAGCCTTATAAGGATGGATTTGCTCCATTTGCACCGGAAATATACCAGACCGCAATACCTTATACTTATCGCCGTCCTGAGTCTCTTTCTGAGGAAGAATATGTAGATGAATGTATTGCCAATCTTCATGGTTTCCTGAAAAGAACCGTAACTCCTGATAATATTGCCGCTTTTATTCTTGAGCCTGTGCTTGGAGAAGGTGGTTTTATTGTACCTCCCAAAAAATTTATCAAAGAAATTGAACGTATCTGTAAAGAAAACGGAATTGTCCTGATTGCTGATGAAATTCAGTCAGGCTTTGCCAGAACAGGAAAAATGTTTGCATCAGAGCATTTTGATTTAAATCCAGATTTGGTTACTCTGGCAAAATCAATGTCCAACGGTTTCCCTGTCAGTGCTGTTGTGGGCAGAGCTGATATTATGGATTCAGTTCAGCCGGGAGGCTTGGGTGGAACTTTTGGTGGTAATCCAGTGGCTTGTGCAGCAGCTCTGGCAGCTATTGAAACAATAGAACAGGAAAACCTCTGCGGGAATGCTATTTCCATTGGGTCAACAGTAAAAGAGAGGCTACAAAGCATCTCTCATGATATACCATGCATGGGAGAAATTCGTGGCCTGGGAGCAATGGTTGGTATTGAGATTGTTAAAAATGGAAAGCAACCTGATAAAGATACAGCAGAAAAAATAGTATATGAATGTGGACAAAAGGGGTTACTGATATTAACCGCAGGTGTTGAAGGAAATATTATTCGTACCCTGATGCCATTGATAATTAAAAATGAACAATTAAATGAAGCATTAGATGTGCTGGAAAGTGTATTAAGGAGTCTATGAAATATGTAGTAATTGGTGGGGCGGGAGCCATGGGTAGCATTACTGTAAGAGACCTGGTGGAAACGTTCCCAGACAAAGATGAAATAATAATTGCCGATTATAATATAGAAAAAGCAAAAGAAATGGCCGCTACTTTTACTAAAAGTACTAAAAAGAAAGTAAAGGCAGTAAAAGTTGATGTAAATGATAAAGAAAAAACAATTCATGATTTATCAGGGGCATCAATAATTTTAAATAGTGTTCAATATCAGTTCAATATCTTATTAATGGAGATTGCTTTGGGTCTTAAGGCTCATTATATTGATCTTGGCGGCCTTTTCCATACAACCAAAAAACAACTTGAATTGGATTCACAGTTTAAGAAAATTGGCAAAATAGCTTTGATTGGTATGGGTGCTGCACCTGGAATAACAAATATTCTGGCCAGCTATATTGCCAAAGAAATGGATACTGTAAAAGAAATACATATTCGCCTTGGTTCAAAGGATCAGACCAGGTATAAGCCAAAACCGGCTTTGTCCACTTCCTATTCTCTAAAAACCATTCTGGAAGAATTTTCTTTTGAACCAGCAGTATTTACTGGTGGAAAAATGAAATTTGTAAAACCTATGTCTGGGGCAGAACCGCATCGCTTTCCTTTACCGGTCGGAATCCAAAACCCGATGTATACCATCCATTCTGAAGTCCTGACCTTACCCATGAGTTTTAAAAACAAAGGCGTAAAGGAAGTTAGTTTCAAAATAGCTTTTGATGAAGAATTTACTGAAAAAGTAAAATTCCTCAGAGATATTGGTCTTGCTTCCAGCGAACCTTTGGATATTATGGGCGCTAAAGTATCTCCGATCGATGTGATCAATAAGCTTGTAATGTCTCAGCCTCCTGTGCAGCAGGTAGGGCCTCTAAAACAGCATGAAGTAGTTCGAGCTGTTGTCAAAGGAACAAGACGTAGTAAAAAAGTAACCTGGATTGCCGATTGTCATACATCAGGGAATCCTGAATGGGGAATTGGTACAGATATTAACACCGGTTCACCACCGGCAATTGCTGCTGAAATGATTCTAAGAGGAGATATCAAAGGAAGTGGGGTTCTAGCACCAGAAATAGCAGTACCACCTGAGATCTTTTTTGAAGAGTTAAAAAAGCGGGAAATGTATGTCAAGCTTCATAAAAAAGATGGCTGGTCTTTTGAAGTATAGCTGTTGATATTTTTTATTAATTTTATATGATATTTAAAATAAAAAATTTAGGAATTATTGATGAGGCAGAAGTTGATCTAAGTAAAGATCTAATTTTACTTACTGGTCAAAATAATACAGGAAAAACTTATCTGGCATATAGTATTTATGGCTTTTTTGAATATTTCTTACAGCATGAATTTATTCTAAAAGTAATACCAACTCTTGATTTAGATAATGTTTTGAATGAACTGTTTGATAAGAAAAAAATTGAAATTGATTTGTATAATTTATTTATTCAAAATAATAAAAAAATCTTTAAAAATTTCTCAAATATGTATCTTGAACAATTAAATAAAGTTCTAGGCTCTGATAAATCATTTATTTCAAAAACAAAATTTTCAATTTATCCAAAAGATATTAAAAAGACTAATTTAAAGAATTATTTTATTCAATATACAGAACAGCTTAGACGTGGTTCTCCAGAAATTAACTATGAACTAATAAAAAATGAAAATTCAGATAAATTTTTAATTGAAATTTTTCATATTGACAATTCAAAATCTGAGGCAAAAAGGATTATTGTCGATACAATAGAAAGATTTTTTATTTCGATGCTCTGGAGATATTTTTTTACTAAGCAAATATTTATGTTTCCTGCTGAAAGAATTGCAATAAATGTATTTAGTAAAGATCTATCCCTTAAAAGAATTAAACTAATTGAAGAATTATCAAGAAGTACAGACCCAAAGAGTTTAATTGAAAGACAAACATCAAGATATCCTTTGCCAATTTTAAATAATTTAATTATTTCAGAGGATCTTGATGCTTTACAAAAGAATATTAGTACTTATAATTATATTGCTGATGAAATTGAGATATTATTAAATGGAAAAATAAATATTTCAGAATATGGACAAATGAAGTTTAACCCTGATAATAATGGAAATGTTAATTTGGATATTCATTTGACGGGTTCTTCAGTTAAATCTTTGGCAGGTTTAGTATTTTATTTCAGACATTTGGCAAAAGAAGGCGATTATATAATTATAGATGAGCCTGAATTAACACTTCATCCTGACAACCAGAAAAAAATAGCCAGGATTATTGCAACAATGATTAATGCCGGTTTTAAAGTAATTGCTAGTACTCATAGCGATTATATTATAAAAGAAATTAATAATTTGATAATGCTTAGTAAAGAAGTTAAAAATAAAGATGAACTTTTGAAAAAGTATGGTTACAAGAAAAATGAATTACTTAAGCCAGAGCAGGTTGAAGCATTACTGTTTAAAGTTGGTAATAGAAAACCTGAAAAAATAAATATAACTGAAACCGGGTTTACTGTAGAAACTATAGACACAGTTATTGAAAGTCTGGATACAGAAACAGAAGATATTTATTTTCAAATATTTGAAAAAGCTCAATGATTTCTGTTGTTAGAGAATTAGGAGATATAGTCAGGGATGAATTTATCAGCTCTGATGATAGTGGAACAAAGATTACTTTAAAAGAAAAAAAAGTACCAGAGTACAAACCTTTTCCATTAAATAAAGGAAATTCGACAACTTTAACTCTTGAAATTGATATAGATGGTTTTGATGGGCATCCAATTCTAAAAGCGGGAGTGGAAAATCTTAAAAAATATCCTGATTATTTAATATTTTGTGAAAATAAAAATTTCCCAGAGAAAATATTTGTTTTTATAGTAGAATTAAAATCTGATAATCCAGGAGACTGGCATAGACAAGCAAAAGCTGGTTTGTCAGTAGCTCAATATTTAGTAGGTATGTTAGAAAATTTTCGTAAAATTAAATTTAATAATATTGAATATAGGTGTCTTTTGTTTCATACCAAAAACTCAG
>CAYRDV010000115.1:0-15612 GCA_964422885.1 uncultured Candidatus Sericytochromatia bacterium | reverse complement strand
TTTGTTCCACATTATCACCTTGATTAACTATTGTTAACTACTATATAAAATTTTGATAAAATATTAGTTTTAAAAATTTTTTATCTAATTCTTATCTGTGTTAATCAGTATCTTTATCTGAGTACATCTGTGACCAACGGGAATCCTTGATGATAAATTAGTATATCATCAAGGGGTGGTAAAAATTATGAGATATTAGGGTTAATCAAAGATACTTGAAGGACCACTTTTTCCCGGTGGCTGCTGTTGTGTTCCACCTGAACCCAAACCCGGAGGTAAACCGCTGATTCCCTGTGAGTCATGTTTTTGGTTTTTCAGTTGTTCATTGAGTAATTTAAGCAATTCTTTCTGCTGTTTCTGTTTCATTAACTGGGCAATAATCTGGGCAACAGCCATATAAAACTCAGGCGGTATTGCTCTGTCAACGATGCACACAGGATACAAAGCTCTTGCCAGATCTTTATCTTCAAAGATCGGTATATCAAACTGCATAGCAATTTCTTTAATAAGAATTGCCATACCATCTTCACCTTTTGCCATTACCATCGGTGCTTCCATTTCAGGAGTATATTTTAAAGCAATTGCAAAGTGAGTAGGGTTTGAGACTACAGCTGACGATGATGGAACAGCCTGTCTGACCTGCCCCCTGGCAATCTGTCTTTGTTTTTGTCTTTGTTTTGCTTTTACGTGAGGATCACCCTCCGTCTGCTTATATTCGTCTTTAACTTCCTGTTTTGACATTCTTAGAGATTTTTCAAATTCCCATCTTTGATAAAAATAGTCAATACCAGCAATAATAATCATGGCTCCAGCAACCTTTTTGGCAATTTTAAGGACAAGATCTCCAACTAACATGAAAGAAGCTTCAGGAGGTTCACGCAGAGAAGCAATAATATGGTTAATATTGTCCCTTAGTACTGTATAAGCAACCCACCCGATTACAAGGGTTTTTACAAATCCTTTGACCAGTTCAACCAGAGATTTAAGCGAAATTATCCTCTTAAACCCTTTAATTGGGTTAATCTTGTTTAAATCAGGTTTTAAGGTTTTGGTGGTAAAAAGAATACCAACCTGAAGAGTTTCAATAACTAAAGCTGTAGCAGCAACAGAAAGTAAGATTGGCAGGCAAATCAAAATCATGATTATGGTATATCTGAAAAAATATTTTACAGAGATAGCAAAGGTAAGATCAGTGTAAGGTAGTTCTTCAATAGTTTGGGTAAACAACTTAAAAAGCTTGATATAAATTCCTTTACCAAACCAAGCCAAGGAATAAGCTGAAATTAAAACAAGTGCAGCTGTATTTACTTCTTTACTTTTCAGAACCTGACCCTTTTCTCTTGCTTCTCTTCGCCGCTTGGGGGTCGGTTCTTCCGTCTTTTCGCTATCGTCTGCCAATTAAAAGCACCTTTAGAATTAAGTATTTTAAGTAACTATAATAATAATATCACACTACCTGGATACAAGGCCAAATCATAAACTTATTTTTAGTTAGGTTAATTTTTATAGTTAATTTCATCTCTCTTACAATTTTTTAAAATCAATTAGTTTGTTAAAATAATATAAATTATTAATCAGGAAGAATCATGAAATTTAAAAATATCAATGAGTTTGCATCATTAAAATATTTTGGAAAAAATGCTGATAATCAACTTATTTTACAGGAAGGTATTTTTGATGAAGGAATTATAGATTTTCATGCTCATCTTGGTTTTAATTTTCTTTTTGGAAAGCCGGTAGATTTAGAATGTCCCTGCCGGGTTCAGCATTTTTTCCCTGAAGATAATCCGATTAATTTAGAAAACTATTCAGCCTTCGATTATACAAGAGAAAGCGCTGAAAAATGTAGAAAAGAGGCAATAAAACAGGGTTTTAAAAATGATGGCTTTACCCGTACTCATACAATACCAAATATTCTTGAGGAAATGGACCGGATGAAAGTTGCAAAATCGGTTATCCTGGCTGTTGATCTGGCATTTGCTTCAAAAAATTCAGCACATATTTTAAAACATGTGAAAAATAGGGAAAGGCTGATTCCATTTGTGTCTCTGCATCCATTTTCGCTAAACAAACGAAAAAAACTGGAAAAATTTATAAAAGATGGTGCCTGTGGCATCAAAGGTCACCCGCCAATGCAAATGGTAAAACCCTCTAATTCTCTTAGCCTACAGATTTGCCAGCTTGCCCGGGAATATAAGCTACCTATTTTGTATCATACAGGACATAGCCCACTTTCACCTGAATTTCAGCGTAAATATGTATATATGAATGACTTTGAGATTGCTATAAGAAGGTTTCCTGATGTCACAATAATTATGGGTCACTCATCAATAGATAAGTTTCGGGAAGCGGCCTATTTGGGGAAAAAATACGAAAATGTCTATCTTGAGCTGAGTGGTCAGCCACCACAGGCAATCAAAGAAATAATTAATATTATGGGTTCTGAAAAGCTTTTGTTTGGTACAGACTGGCCATTTTATCCGATTGCCTTTCCTCTGGTGAAAGTTTTAATGGCTACTGAGGATAATCCTGTTACCAGAGAACGAATTTTAAAAACAAATGCTGAGAGATTATTAAAAAAATACAATTGTGAAAAAATTTAACATTCAATGAAGAAAAAAATATTTTCTGAATTAACTGATATAGAAAAACAAAGAGTATATGATTTTGTCATAAAATCAAATAAAGATAATTGTTTTAAAACTCATAACGAACTTATTAATCATTTTGAAGCCATTCTTTTTGAATACGGAAAAACGCTATTTACTTTTTGGGAAAATTTTTCTCCGGTAGCAACAATAGGAGCTGTTGTAAAAGATGCAAAGTATAAAGAAGAAATTTTTTTTACAGCAATTAATATTGATGAAAATTATTTAGATAATTTTAAATCTTTTTTGCAGGAAGTTGAAAATTCTGTTGTTAGTTTCCCGGCAAAAACCTTAAAACTTGGAATAAACGCCTATAAAACAAACTTAACTCCATTTATTGAAGATTCAGATTACAAAGACCCCTATAATATTTTAGCGATGAAATATATTCCTAATAATGAGCTAAAAGAAAAAATCACTGGTATTTCTTTTGAAAACCTTAATAACTCCAATAAGGAAATATATAAAAAAATAAATAACAGTGCATTTTTGGATTGCCCAAACGGTGGTGTTATAGGTGATAAAGAAATAGATGACATTTTTAAAACCTATAAAGAGGCTCCTGAACTGATTGGGCTTTTCAAATATAACGAAAATTATACAGGAACTTATGAATTAAGTATTAGTAAAAATTCAGGCACTATTGAATCCATAAGTATATCACCTTATTTTCAGGGAAAAGGGCTAGGAAAACTACTTTTAAAATCAGTAATTCAAAAATTACAACAGCATGGGGTAGATGAAATCAAACTAATTGTTGTAAGTACAAATAAAAAAGCATTTGAACTTTATCGGAAATATGGTTTTAAAGAGGATGGTATCAAATCAATCTGGTTTACAAAAATAATTTGAGCTAAATTAGCTTAAGAGTAAATATTTTTTTTATAAATTGAGATACAATAAATCTAAATATCAATAAAATTTGTATTATTTGAAATGGATAATAAAAAACCTGTTTCCAGGTTAAAAAAAATGGCTCCTAACAAAGCAGGGGCAGTATTTTCAGGTACATCAATAAATCCTCCAAAAACAATAAAAGCACCAAAAGTAAAAAATAGCTCTTTTGTTCCTGAAGAAAATCAAAAAGAATGGAAAACTGATAACCCCTACAAATTAGGAGTTGCTTATTTAAAAAATAATAATTATGAATTAGCGGCAAAAGCTCTTAAAGAAAACCTGAAAAAGGATACAGATTGTTCAATATCAAGATATGGTTTAGGTATTGCTTATCTGCAAATGGAAAAATATGCAGAAGCGATTACTGAGTTTAAACAGGTTCTAATAAATGAACCAGATAATTCTGAAGCCAGAGTAAGTTTAGGTACAGCTTATCTAAAGCTGGAAAAATTTGAGTCTGGAATAAAAGAATTTTCAATCCTTCTAAAACAAAATGATAATGAAGAAAATAAAAGGAAGCTTGCATTTGCCTATTATCTTTTGGCCAATAAATTATTTAAAAATAATAATATTAATGAGGCCTTAAATAATTATAATAATGCAGCTGAATATGATAAAAATAATGCTGTTGTAGCTCATAAACTTGGATTTTGTTACCATACCTTAAAAAATTACCCAAAAGCAATAGAATGTTTTGAAAATGCCCTTGAAAATGTTAAAGATGAAGAAAAAAGACTGGAAATTTATAATCTGCTGATAGAAGCAAAAATATTTAATGGTGATGATGAAGATGCTTTAGTTTTATGTAATCAATCTTTAATCATGTTTCCCTTTAATGCAATGACAAATTTTTTGATTGGAGAAATATATTTTCACAAAAATGAATATGAAAATGCTCTAAATAAGTATGTAGAAGCCAGCAAATATGATCCAAAATTCATTCAGGCTTTAATGAATAGTGGTCACATTTATGTAATTAAAAATTATTTAAACAAAGCACTTGCTGTCTACGCCAAAGTTTTGGAACTAACTCCTGACAACCCGACAGCTCTTTGCAACATTGCGTTAATAAAGTATAAGCAAGGTGATAAAAATGCCGCTTTTAATATACTTTTCAAACTGGCAGTAAAAGGTGGTGAAAAAAATTATCTTGTTCATAAATATCTTGGTATTATCTGGCTTGAAAAAGGAAAAGCCCATGATGCAATAGTAAGTCTAAAAAAAGCAGTCGAATTAAATAATAAAGATATTGATAACCATATAAACCTTGGTGTCTGCTTCCACAAAACTAATGTTCTTAATACCGGGGCTGAGCATTATTTAAAAGCACTGGATATTGAACCCCAAAATATGATTGCTCTTAAAAACCTTGCTTTATTATATTTTGACTGGGGGAAAAATCATGAAGCAATAGAGCTATATGAAAAACTTCTGGATTTGGAACCGGAAAATATGCCTGCAATTAAAAATATCGGGCATTCATACCGTAAAATCGGTGGTTTAAGTAAGGCAATCGAACATTATAATTCATATATCAGGATAAATGATAAAGATCCTGAAATACATTTAAATCTGGGCATAACATATTTTGAAACCGATGATTTCACAAATGCCCATGAAGCATTTAAAACACTATTAAAGCTTGGGAAAAAATATTTACCGATAAGTTACTGTTATCTGAGTAAAATCTATGAAAAGAGTGAAGAATATAATTATGCCCTGGACTTTGCCCGAAAAGCGGTTCATATTGATGGTAAATATGCTGAAGGTTTTGTTCAGTATGGAAAAATGTCTCTGAAATCCGGGAAAAAAAATAAAGCGATCAGTTATCTTGAAAAAGCACTGGCTTTGGAACCCAGACATAAAGAAGCTAAGACTCTTTTAGATGAATTGTTACCAGCAAAAGAAATAATTTATGAAGAACTGGAAAATATGGTTTCCGAAGAAATGAACCAGGAAGATGAGATAAAAACACCTGAAGAACAATGTGATGGGCAGGAGCATGAAGAGACTGTAGAAGATGAAGAAGACTTTACTGATTTTGATTAGTATAATATCAGTAAACTACACGATAAACAGAAATATAAGAATTTTAGCCACAGATTTTCACAGATGTTAAATTAAAAATTATTTATCTATGGCTTAAATATATAAAAACACAACTTTGTTATAAAATTCTCTCTGGAACTCTAACAAAAAATGAGTTACAATTATCTAATTTCAATAATATATTTAGCAAGTTTTATTAAATAAACACTAAATAAATATTATATTCTAGTTAATAAAGGGAATACAAATGTTTGCAAAAAAATTATTATATACATCTGCGGTTTTAACAGTACTTTCATTTAGTACCAGTTGTGCACAAAATATATCCACAGCTCCGCCACAAATTGTTGCTCAATCCGTTAAATTGGCTAAAGATGAACAACCAGTTGCTCCCAAAATTCGTTTAAAAATTAAAAAAGCAGAAATAGATGTTGCAGAACAGGATCTAAATATCCAACTCAATAGTATCCTTTCCTTATCTAATGAAAAAAGACTTCAGGAAACAAAAATGCACCTTCTTCCCAATAATATGGTAAAAGTTGAAGGTATTATTGTTCAAAAGTTACCTTTAATAGAAAAGCCTCTCAGACTTCCTTTTACAGTGGAAGGCCCTTTGACAGTAATGCCAAAAAATGTAATAAAATTTGAAGCAGCAAAAGTTAAAGTTGCCAGTATTCCTGTAAAAGCCCTGATGGATGTTATTGGGCTTGAGTTAACCAATATTACCAAATTTAAAGATAATGTAGGCAGAATAGAGTTATCAGGAAATAATATAATGCTGGTTGTTGAAAAGTTTACCAATGACGCAATCATTGAAGGACAAATAAAGAGCCTGCAAACTGGTGATAAAGTTTTAACAGTATTTTTCTAAAATTGACAAAAAAATACCCCTGGTTACCAGGGGTATTTTTTTTATTAATCTTTTCTTACCAGATCAGAAAGGAATCCTGTACCGATACTTAAGCCGGTCGCAATCCATCCGATAGGAGCTCCGATACCTGTTGCAGTAGCGGCAGTTGAAACTGCATCAAGGCCTACTGTTGTCCAGGCAAGAGCAACACTGGCTGTGCCTGCACCTGATTTTGATTTTTCAATAGCATCTTTTGTATCCCAGGCTGTAATTGCTGCACCAGCAACAGCTCCTGCTACCGGTACAAAACTGGCAAGTTTTGCTGCACCTTTAACAGCTACTGTTTCAGTAGCTTTTACTGCACCCTTTTCAGCCGCTTTTATCAGGGCTTTTTCAGTTGTCTTAGTGGCAACTTTTTCAACAATTTCCGCTCCACCTTTCTTAATTGCAGCTTGAACTCCCTTCTCAACACCTTTTTCAACACCTGTTTGTATGACTTTTTCACCTGCTCCAACTATGGTTTTTCCAACTACAGCCCCTGTTCCTTTAACAACCCCTTTTTCTCCCACCTGAGCAGCAACATGGGCAGCAGTTTCAGTGGCACTTTTTGCAACTGCACCAGGCGCTTTTTTCACAAACTGAGCGGCATTTTTAGGATTAAGTAAATTCCCAGCAACTCCTGTTGCTTCCTTCATGGTATTCGTTACTACTCCCTGACCTAACTTACCGGATTTTTCAAGGACTTTTATGGCATTTTCAGCACCTTTTGTGGCAGCAGTCTTTGAAGCAGCAACAACTGTAGTTGTTCCTGATTTCACAGCCTGTAAAGCTTTTAGCTCATTACTAACAGCTTTTGTTACAGCTTTTTTAACTGTATATGTAACGACACCTGTAGAAACTTTTTTAATCGCTGCTTCACCAAATGCTTTTTGACCAATCGCAACCATTCTTTGGCCGCCATGACCACCAATGGCTTTTAAAGCCTTTTGAACAGGTTCAGGAAATTCTTTGAGTGCCTGTTCCTGTTGTTGTTTTATTATTTCCTGTTTGGTTTTTTCAACATCGGCTTCAGCTACAAACTGTGGTTTGCCATCTTTTCCTGGTACAGGATTACCTTCAGCATCAATTTTAACAAAAACCATTTTTCCATTTTCATCCGGTTGAGGCGCTCCATCTTTATCAAGAATTGGCAATCCTTTATCATCTACCTTTATTTTGATTGGTTCCTGAGTTTCGCTATTTACCAGTGGAGACATACCTGCAACTTGCTGCTGTTGAGGTGGTTGTGCTGCCTGTGTAGGATCTGCTGCGCTTGGTTTGGCAACTTCCTGCTTAAACTTTTCAGCGTCAGCTTCGCTGGCAAATTGGATCTTTCCATCCTTGGTTAATGGTTGTGACTGTGCATCAAGCTTTACATAAGCAAACTTTCCGTTTTCATCAGGTTGCACATTTCCATCTTTATCAACAATCGGTAATCCATTATCATCAACCTTAACTTTTATTTTTTCTTTGGTTTCATTATTAATTAGAGGAGCCAGTGCTGCAACTTCATTTTGATTATCTGGAGCAGCTTTACCAGTGCTTTCTGCCGCTTTTTTCGCCTGAGCTTCTGCATTTGCTTTTATTTTACCAATTGTATCTGTATCAAGGAAAATAAGGCTCTCATTTTTATCAAGTATTGGTTCACTATTTTCATTTACAGCTACATAAACTGTTTTACCTTTATCATCAGGCTGAAGTTCACCTTCTTTACCCAAAATCGGTAAGCCTTTTTCATTTACTTTAAATTTTAATTCTTCCTGAGTTTCCTGATTAATCAAGGGAGCAAAATTAGGAGGTAAGTTTTTATCACCTTCCACAAAATCAACGTTTTTTACACTTTTGCTTTCTTCAGCACTTGTAACATTGTTTTTATCTTGTGTGGCAATAACCTTTTCTTCCTGTGGTTGAGGAGGTAGGTCTGGTTTTTTACTTTTAAATGATAAAGATTCATATAAAGAAGTGCTATCAGGATTTGAAACTCTTACATCACCAGGACCACCCATATTATTGCCTCGCTCTATTTGATTTGAAATTATATTTACATTTTATTTATCCTGAATTATAGAATAAACTTGCTAGGAATTATAGACATTTAGTACTAAGTTAGTATGTTCTTAACTGATTTAATAAAAAAGTTTGCGGGAAACTCTTTTATATTACTGTTTTTTATCAGTTTTTTTACGAAAACAGCCTTATTTAAATATTATTAAATCCATTGTTAACCATATCTTAATAAGTTAAGATAATCTCTCATATTTATTAAATAGCAACCCTAACAAAGGTATTGCTTAGTATTAAGGGAAATATAAACATATAAATTTTTGGATATCACCTTATTTTCATAGTTTTTTAAAAACGATTTAGTTTATACTTAATATTAAATTTTTTGAGTAGAAAGGTTAGTAGTTAATTTTTTATGAAAAGGCTTATTCCTGGTTTTAGAATTGTTCCCAGAACAGGTGTCATTTATGTAATGCACAAAGCTGCCGAATTAGGCTTTTCCTATGATAGCCTGGAATGGTCAAATCTCGGGCAGGGAGCACCGGAAACCGGAAATATCAAAAACTCACCACCAAGAGTCTCTAATATAAAAATAAACCCCTTACATCAGGAATATGCACCTGTAGCCGGGCTAAAAGAGTTAAGAGAAAAAGTAGCTGATTTTTACAATCTGATTTACAGAAAGGAAAAGAAATCAAAATATACTTATGAAAATGTTTGTATATCAGGAGGTGGAAGACAAGCATTAACAAGAATAGCTTCCGCTCTGGATAATATCAATATGGGACATTTTATCCCTGATTATACGGCATATGAAGAACTTCTTTCTATTTTTAGAGGTTTTAATACTATTCCAATTCTGCTAAAACCAGAAAGAGATTATAAAATTACAGCAAAAGATCTTAAGTCTAAAATTATGGGACTTGGTTTAAGCGCAGTTCTGATAAGTAACCCCTGTAATCCTACAGGCCAGGTTATTCAGGGTAATGAACTAAAAGAATGGATAAAGATTGGCAGAAAACATACCTGTACTCTTATTTTTGATGAGTTTTACTCGCACTATATTTATACCGTTCCACCAGGTGAAAAATTTAAAATGGTATCAGCTTCAGAGTATATAGAAGATGTAAATTCTGATCCGGTAATCATTGTCGATGGGCTGACCAAAAACTGGCGTTACCCAGGCTGGAGAATTAGTTGGATAGTTGGTCCCAAAGCAGTTATTGAAGCAGTTGCCAGTGCGGCATCATTTCTTGATGGTGGGGCAAATAATCCTTTTCAAAGAGAAACATTAAATCTTCTGGACACTGAAAACGCAATCAAAGAAACAATTGCCATTCAGCAGCATTTTAAGAAAAAAAGGGATTATATGCTTGGCCGTTTAAAAGAGATGGGGATTATGGTTGATTCTGAGCCTGAAGGGACATTTTATTTCTGGGCAAATCTTTCAAAACTCCCACCACCTTTAAACAATGGGATGAGATTTTTTGAAGAAGGATTAAAAGAAAAAGTTATTACAGTTCCCGGTATATTTTTTGATGTTAATCCCGGAAAAAGAAGAAGCTCACAAAATGCTCATTATCAAAATTATGTGAGAATAAGCTTCGGACCGGAAATGAATAAACTGGAAACAGGCCTGGACTCTATTGAAAAAATGATAAAGAAATTTAAAAGTTAAAAGTGAGGCCACTTCGTTCAGTGAGGTCAGACAGCTTTAGCTGTCTTAGTGAGGAGGAAGTGAGGGAGAAGAAAGATAGTAATGGTAATTCAAGAATTACCCATACAATTCCTTTTCACTTCTTTACTTCCACCTCACAGATAAGCTTGCTTATCGCCTCACTTAACAAACGAAGTTTGTGGCCTCACTTCCTACTCACTTATTTAAGACTTAACCAGTTCCAGCTTTTTTTCCAGAACAGGTTTTAAATATCTTCCTGTATAGGAAATGTTTATTTCAGCAACTTCTTCAGGTGTTCCTTCGGCAATAATCTGACCACCACTGACACCACCCTCTGGTCCCAGATCAATTATATGATCAGAAACTTTTATTACATCAAGATTATGTTCTATTACTAAAATAGTATTTCCAGTATCTACAAGCCTATTAAGGACTTCCAGTAATTTTTCAGTATCAGAAAAGTGTAGTCCGGTTGTTGGTTCATCCAAAAGATAAATTGTCCTTCCTGTACTACGCTTATTTAATTCTGAAGCAAGCTTTACCCTTTGAGCCTCACCACCTGACAAAGTAGTAGCAGGCTGACCCATATGTACATATTCCAGACCAACATCATATAATGTTTTAAGCTTATTTGCGATCCTGGGAATATTTTCAAAATATTCAAGAGCTTCTTCGACTGTCATATCAAGAACATCTGAAATATTTCGCTCTTTATATTTTACTTCAAGGGTTTCCCGGTTATACCGCTTACCATTACATACCTCACATGGTACATATACATCCGGTAAAAAATTCATTTCTATTTTTATAATCCCTTCTCCACAACAGTTTTCACAACGTCCACCCTTTACATTAAAACTAAAACGCCCGGCCTTATAACCTCTGACTTTTGCTTCCTGAGTAGTAGCAAATGTTTCCCGGATAATATCAAATACCCCGGTATAAGTAGCAGGATTTGAACGTGGAGTTCTGCCAATCGGGGACTGATCAATATTTATAACTTTATCGAGAGCATCCAGCCCTTCAATCACTTTTACTCCAAAAGGTTTACTTATAGTCTTGTAAACACTGTGTCTTAGGTAAGGATATAAGATTTCATTAATCAGGGTTGATTTTCCTGAGCCACTAACACCTGTAATACAAACGAATTTTCCCAGAGGGATCTTAACATTAACATTTTTTAAATTATTCAGGTTTGCTCCTTTTATCTGGATAAATTTACCATTACCTTCTCTACGGTGTAAGGGAACATTTATTTTTCTTTTTTTACTGAGAAATTCACCAGTGATAGATTTCTTAGAAGCAATAATATCTTTTATTTTTCCCTGGGCAACGATTTCACCACCGTGTCTCCCGGCTTTTGGCCCGATATCAACAATATGATCCGCTTCAATAATGGTTTCTTCATCATGCTCAACTACAATAAGAGTATTCCCTAAATCTCTCAGCCTTTTCAGAGTTGAAAGTAATCTGGTATTATCTCTTTGATGTAAGCCAATACTTGGCTCATCCAGAATATATAACACACCAACAAGCCCTGAGCCTATCTGGGTAGCCAACCTTATTCTCTGAGCTTCACCACCTGATAGGGTATTGGCTGTTCTGCTCAGAGTAAGGTAATTTAAGCCAACATTTAATAAAAACTCGATTCTTGCCTTGATTTCTCTTAAAACCTGATGAGCAATAATAGATTCTCTGTTATTTAGTTTTAAGCCTTTTGTCCAGTCAAAAAAATCATCAATAGACATATCACATACTTCCGAGATTGATTTGCCAACAAGAGTTACAGCAAGTATTTCCGGTTTAAGCCTTTTACCCTGGCAGCTATCGCATGGCTTAAGCGTCATAAATTTTTCCAGTTCATTTCTGCTGCTGTCTGACTCAGTGTCAGAGTAACGACGCTGAAGGTTTGGTAAAACACCTTCATAACGTGCCATAAAATTATAGGTATCGCCTTTTACTTTAAAGCGTTCATTTCCTGCACCATTCAAGATTATTTCCCGGTGTTTTTCCGGCAAATCTTTAAAAGGAATATTCAGTTTTAACTTGAAATGTTCAGAAACGCCCTTCAAAAGCTGTGTAATAAAAGGGGCAGGAGAACCGCTTTTGCTCCAGGGTGCGATTGCCCCATCTTCTATAGATTTTTCAGGATCAGGAATTATTTTATCCAGATCAATTTCCGATTTAAAACCTAAACCATGACAGGTTGGGCAAGCTCCATAAGGACTGTTAAAAGAAAATGACCTTGGTGATACTTCTTCAATACTAATATTACATTCAGGGCAAGAATAACTTTCACTAAAAACAATATCTTTACTTTTACCTTCTTCTGTTACTTCAATGATTACCAGGCCATTTGCCTTTTTCATTGCCAGATCAACAGAATCAGTAAGTCTCGACTGTATTCCTTTTTTTAAAATAAGTCTGTCAATAACGATAGCGATTTCATGCTTTTTATTTTTTTCCAGATAAATCTCTTCTTCAAGATCATGTACCTTACCATCAACTCTAACCCGAACAAAACCTTCTTTACTTAAATTTTCCAAAAGCTGCCTGTATTCACCCTTACGCCCTCTTACTACCGGAGAAAGAACCTGAAATTTTGTTCCTTCTTTATATTCCATAATTGAGTCTACTATCTGATCAATAGTCTGTGGGTTTATTACTCTACTACACTGGGGACAATGTGGAATACCGATTCTGGCATAAAGCAGCCTCAGATAATCATAAATTTCAGTTACAGTGCCAACTGTAGAACGTGGGTTATGACTGGTAGATTTTTGATCTATTGAAATAGCTGGTGATAAACCTTCTATATACTCAACATCTGGTTTATGCATCTGCCCCAAAAATTGTCTTGCATAAGAAGACAAAGATTCTACATATCTTCTCTGACCTTCAGCAAAGATAGTATCAAAAGCAAGGCTTGATTTACCAGAACCGCTCACACCTGTAAAAACTATCAGGCTGTTTCTGGGTAAAGTGAGATCAACATTTTTCAGGTTATGTTCTTTGGCCCCTTTAATAATTATTTGTTTATCGTTCATTTATATATTTCTTTCACCGGACGAAAATTGCATTGCATATTAGTATATTTTATTGCATAAATGGGTTTTGAGATTTAAGGAATTGATAAAAATAAATTGAAGGAAATAAATTTTGAAATCTTTTTCTAATTTTTTAATAAAAAACAGAATAGTTATTTTACTTATTTGGGTGATTGTAATAGCAGTATCAATATTAAATGTAGCATTTAATAAAAACTCATTCGAAGCAGGAATAGGTGAAATAAATAATAGTATCTCCAAAGAGGTTAATGATAATTTAAAAAGTAATTTTAAAGAAAAGTTTTCCAGTAATTTAATACTTGTAATCTCAGGTACAAAAGAATTTAAGAGTAATCCCGAAATGAAGGGGCGTAATATATTACGCCCCTACGAGGAAAATATCATAAATCATCTGGAAAATACTTTAAACAAAAGAAGGGAAATAAAATCCGTTATTACTCAATTTAATAGCCCTGTTTCGGAGCTAATCAGCAAAGACAAAAGAACTGTTGTTTTTCTTATTCAACTAAAAAACCCGGATTTTTCATTTGCCGAAGGCTTTGTCCCGAAACTCAGACAAATAACAGATATTGTCCTGGAAAGCCATCTTAAAAATGAGCCTGATCTTAAAATATATGTTACGGGAAACGCTGCATTTTCGTATGATATGAATATTATCAGTGAAAAAGAAGGTAAGGAATCTGAAAAAAAAGTACTGGTATTGTCTTTTCTGGTTTTAATTTTTGCCTTCCGTTCAATTACTGCTTCACTAATTGCTGTAGTTGCCGGTTTTTCTTCAAGTATAATTGCCATATCCTTATTAAAAATAATCACCGGGTATCTAAGCTTATCTCTCTTTTGTCAAAATGTCTCAACCATGATTGGGCTTGGTCTGGGAATAGATTATTCGCTTTTACTGATTACCAGATATCGGGAAGAAAGAGAAAAGTTTCCAGCAGAAGAAGCAATATTTAATACTTTAAAAACGGCAGGTTTATCAGTAATGTATTCAGGAGTTACGATTTTAATTGGTTTTTTAGCACTTTTTATTCCAAACCTTAAATTAACAAATTCAATTGCTTTTGGTGGTACATTAGTAGTTCTTTTTTCAATTTTAACAGCGCTGGTTTTTACGCCAATCATGCTTTATATCTGTGCTAAAATTATAGATTTCCCAAAATTTTTAGAAGTTTTTAATTTTAAGAATAAAGGATTTAGTAAAAACTGGGCAATATTTCTAGTAAAACATAGCCTTAAAGCCACTATTTTATCCCTGTTTATATTATTAGTAATCAGTTATCCGGTTTTAAAAATAAAGCTATCTGACCCTGAAATAAGAACAATGCCTGATTCAATGGAATCAAAACAGGGCTTTTATCAGCTTCAGAAAATTTCTTCAGGTAATGTCATGTTTCCAATTTATATTCTTGTAAAATCAGAAAGGAATATTATTGGAACTGAGAATTTAATTGCTCTATCTGACTTAACAGAACAATTAAAAAAAGATAAACGTATTAGTCAGATATTCAGTCTTGTTACTTTCAAAAAAGAATTCGGCCCTCTCCAATACACCTATCTTTATAATTCTGAAATTGAAATACCGGAAATAAAATTTGTAAAATCAATTCTGCTCAGTAATGATGGAAAAAGTACATTATTACAGGTTTTACCAGCCAAAAATTTACACAGTTATGAAATCAATAAGTTAATTGATACTCTAAGAAAAATAAAATACAAAGGCTTCGATTTAAAAGTAGGTGGTCCAGCATCTGTTAGTCATGATTTGATAGCTCGCTTATATCAGAGTTTTCCTTTAATAATCTGCGTGGTATACCTGATAACTATGGTTTTACTGATTTATGCCTTTAAATCACTGCTTATTCCCCTTAAAGCAATTGTTGTTAACACAATTTCTCTGCTTTCGTGTTATGGGATTCTGGTTTTAATTTTTCAATACGGCTGGTTTTCTCAGATCATAAATTTAAAATATTCACCGGAATCAATACTCTCAGGAATCCCGGTAATACTTTTCTGTATTATGTTTAGCCTGAGTATGGATTATGAAGTATTCCTGCTTAGCAGAATTCATGAAACATATCTAAAAACCGGAGATAATGAAGCTTCAATTATTACAGGGCTTACTGAAACGAGTGGGGTAATAACAAAAGCAGCATTGATAATGTTAATCGTATTTGGTGCTTTTACTCAAGCTGATATCATCATGATAAAAATGCTTGGGGTAGGGTTAGCCACAGCTGTTTTTATTGATGCAACCTTAATCAGGCTTATTCTTGTACCAGCTTTTATGAAACTTGCAGGAAAAGCAAACTGGTATTTTCCCTTCTTAACCCACCCCTTGTATGATGAAAAAAGAAAGGTAAATAAAAACCTTTAATGCTA
>CAYRDV010000114.1:0-15637 GCA_964422885.1 uncultured Candidatus Sericytochromatia bacterium | reverse complement strand
CCACGACGACGACGGTGTCGCTGATCCGCTGAAGATGGCGGGTGATCGTGGCGGGTCCGGGCCCCAGCTCCAAGACCTTCTGACCCGGGGGAATCAGCGAGAGAATTTGCCCGTGAGAGCTGTCGGGATGAATTTTCTCCGGGTTTTCCAGAGCATTTATAACTTCATCCAAATCATTACCAGTAGTAAAAAGACGGTAACTGAAATCTTTTCTGCCAACCTGTAAAGTATGAGCAACTTCCTGAATAGAAAGGATTTCTGTTTTTAAGCAATTAACAAGATTGGCTCTCATTTTTTCTAATGCTGTTGGTGTCTTGGCGGAAAGTAATATTAACTCCTTGTCTGAACCCACCCCGGTTAAGTTCTTAGGATACGTTCCGGGATGACCTTTGGCCTCCCCTAAATCCCCTCTCAACATCCCCCTTAATCCCCCTTCGAAGGGGGAATCATTTGTTCCCCTTCCTTTGGACAATAGGCCAAGGGAAGGGGTTAGGGGATGGGTTAAATCTTTTACATATCCTTCCAAAATCACATGAGCATTGGTTCCACCAACACCAAAAGAACTAACTCCTGCTCTACGAACAAAACCGTTTGTTTCCCAGTTTTTTAAAACAGTATTTACATAAAAAGGACTGGAAGCAAAATCTATTCTTGGGTTTGCTTTTTTATAATGCAAACTTGGCGGAATTTGCTTATTTTTTAAAGCCAGTACAGTCTTTATAAACCCTGAAATACCAGCAGCAGCATCAAGATGTCCAATATTTGTTTTAACTGAGCCGATTGCACAAAAATTATTTTTTTCAGTATTAAAACGAAAAGCTCTGGTCAGTGCCTCTATTTCAATCGGATCGCCGATTGCTGTAGCAGTGCCATGTGTTTCAACATAACTGATAGTTTCAGGCTCGACTCCAGCTACATTTAAAGCCTGAGAAATTACCTGTGACTGCCCTTCGACACTGGGAGCAAGAAAACCTATTTTTAATGAACCATCATTATTCACAGCAGAACCTTTGATTATTGCCTGAATTGAATCGCCATCTTTCAGAGCATCTTTTAATCTTTTTAAGACAACAATTCCTACACCACTTCCACCAACTATTCCCTGAGCTTTTTCATCAAAGGCACGACAATGCCCATCCGGTGAAGCAATAGCTCCTTCCTGATATAAATAACCACTTTTCTGGGTATCAATAGTTATTCCGCCAGCAAGAGCCATATCACATTCACCATTTAAAATACTCTGGCAAGCCATATGGACTGCAACCAAAGAAGTTGAACAGGCAGTCTGAACAGTTAAAGCAGGGCCTTTTAAATTTAATTTATATGAGCAACGGGTTGCCAGATAATCTTTATCATTTGCTGTTAAGACCTGAAAATAATCCTGGGGTTCAGCTGTTTCCATATTGGATGAAAGATTAAAAAGTAAATAACGGCTAATACCTGTTCCGGCAAAAATGCCAATTGAATAATCAGCTTTACCGGAAATATGGCCTGCATCTTCAAGGGCTTCCCAGGAACATTCCAGAAAAATTCTTTGCTGTGGATCCATAATTTCAGCCTCTCTTGGTGTATAACCAAAGAAAGCAGCATCGAAATATTCAATATTATCCAAAATACCATTCGCTTTCACATAATCAGGATTAGCGATCAGGCTATCATCTACTCCATAATTTCTTAATTCCTGATCACTAAAGAAATGAACAGTTTCAATTCCATTTTTTAAATTTTCCCAGTATTCATTAATATTTTTTGCTCCGGGAAACCTGCCAGACATACCTATAACAGCGATATCAGTTTCATTTGAGGATATTTTTGTTTTCCTTTGTTCAGCCCTTAACTTGCCTTCATTTTTTGCCTTTCCTGAGTTCCTAAGATGATTAACAAATAGTTTGATAGTCGGGTATTGGAAAAAATCGATCAGATTGAATCTGATTCCGGTTTCATCCTGAATTTTTTTATGAGCATCAACCATTAACAGAGAATGGCCACCAATATCAAAAAAATTATCTTCTATTCCAATTTTTTCAATACCAATTAGTTGCTGAAGTATTTGAGCAATTCTAATTTCTATATCACTTTGGGGAGCAACAAAATTTTTGCCAGTTTCCAGATTATTAGTTTCAGGTTTTGGTAAAGCCTTACGATCAACTTTTCCATTATTTGTCAGTAGTAAAGATTTTAAAGGAACAAAAGCAGAAGGAATCATTGGTTCAGTCAGTTTTTTCCTTAAAAAATTCTGCAATTCAGTAAAATCAAATGAATCAGGATTAATTTCATTGCTAAATACAATATAGGCTGTAAGATATTTTCCCCGATTTTTATCTTCACAAACAACTACAGCAGATTCTTTTATACTATGATGCTGATTGATTCCTGATTCAATCTCTCCCAGCTCTATCCTGTAACCCCTGATTTTTACCTGATTATCTATTCTTCCCAGAAACTCGATGCTACCATCATTTAAAGACCTGACAAGATCCCCTGTTTTATATAATCTTCCATCGGCATAAGGATTTTTGATAAACCTTTTATCCGTTAATTCAAGCCTGTTAAAATATCCTATGGCAAGGCCATCCCCACCAACATAAAGTTCTCCGGGTACACCGGGTGGCAATGGCTGGAGGTATGAATCCAATATATACATCGAAAGATCTGAAAGCTGTAACCCTACAGGGCTTCTGGAAATACCAGAAAGATCATTTTTTGTAAGTATTCTAAAAGTTACAAATACAGTAGTTTCAGTAATTCCATAACAGTTAACCAGCTTTGGTGACAAATCTCCGAAATGGGAAAACCAATCACGCACTAACTCAATATCCAGAGCTTCACCACTGAGAATAAGCCATTTTAGATGATTAGAAGTTTTTGATTGCAAAGCTTCTCTGCTGAAATGATAAAAAGCAGAAGGAGTCTGATTTAAAACAGTAACTTTTTCGGCACATATTTTTTGATAAAATAAATCAGGTGTCCTGGTTAACTTCCATGGAACGATGACTAGACGCCCACCCCAATTCAGACACCCCCATATTTCCCATACGGAAAAATCAAAAGCAACTGAATGAAATAAAACCCATACATCATTTTCATCAAATGAGAATAATTTATCTGTTGCATAAAATAACCTGGAAACATTTGCATGAGTTACCATTACACCATTTGGTTTTCCGGTAGAACCAGAAGTATAAATGATATATGCCGGGTTAGATGGATTAATCTTAATTTCAGGTAAATCTTCTGACTCAGCTAAATCACTTAAATTTTCTATTAACAAAATTTTTGCTGTGGTGTCAGGAAATATTTTCTGAAGATTTTGTTGAGTAATTATTATTAACAGAGAACTATCATTGATAATAAAGGTAAAACGTTCGGGTGGTATCGCCGGATCTAACGGAACATATACACCACCAGCTTTAAGTATTGCCAAAAGAACAACGATCATTTCATCGGAAATTTCCAGGCAAATGCCAACTGATGTTCCAGGCAAAACACCATTTTTTATCAGATAATTAGCTAATTTATTTGCTCTGCTGTTTAACTCACAATAAGTAGTATTTTTATCATTAAAAGTTAAAGCTGTTTTCCCAGGGAATTTTTTAACATTTTCCAAAACCAGCTCAGGAACAGTTTTCACACTTTCAAAACGATCGGTTGCAGGCCAGCAATTTAATAATTCATTTTTCTGCTGTGAATGGATAATTTCCAGTCGGGAGATTTTTTCATCGGGATTAACAATAATACTTTCCAAAAGTGTTTGGTAATTTTTTAAAAACAGCTCTATAGTATCTCGGTTAAAAAGGGATGTATTATATTCAATATCAGCATTTAGTCCATCATTTCTGATTGTAATAGTCAAATCAAATTTTGCTGTACCTGTCTCAATTTCAGTTAATTCGATTTCCATTCCCGGAAATTCAGGTAATTCACCAGTTACATTCTGAAAAACAAACATCACCTGAAAAAGAGGGGTATGAGCCATATTTCTGGGATGATGAAACTCTTCTACCAGTTTTTCAAAGGGAATATCCTGATGTAAAAATAAATTTAAAATATTCTGATGAGTTTGTTTGATAAATTCGGAAAATTTAGGTTCATCCTCAAAATTACTTCTTAAAAGCAGAGTATTTACAAAAAAGCCTAATATATTTTCAGTTCCTTTATGATGCCTACCTGCTACGGGAAAGCCAGTTACAATATCTTCCTGCCTGCTGTACCTGTAAAGTAATATCTGAAATGCCGCAATATAAAGGATAAATAAAGTTGTACCAAAATCTTTACCTAAGTCCTTAAGACGATCTCGGAGCTTTTCTGGTATCTCTACTGAAATAATGTCACCAGCAAATGTTTGATTAGGTGAACGAGGAAAATCAGTAGGAAGAGAAAGTACTTCAGGGACATCTTTTAGATATTCTTTCCAGAATGAAAGTTGCTCTGATAAAAGATCATTTTTTAACCAGCTTCTCTGCCAGATAGCAAAATCAGCATAATGTAATTCCTGTTTTAATAGGTTTGGTTCATGATTATGTAAATATGACTGGTATAAAGCTGAAAGTTCACGAATCATAATCCCGCATGACCAGGCATCGGAAATAATATGATGCATCGTAATGTGAAACAGAAATTCCCTTTCATTAATTTTAAAAAGGTTAAAACGTAATAATGGCAATTCATTTAAATTAAAAGCAATTATCGCATCGTGAGTTGCTTTTGCTTTTGCCTCTTTAGGAGAGCTAACAATGGTAACGGGTAAATTAATTTCAAGTTTGTCATAAATTTTTTGATAAGGTAATCCATTTTCATAATCAAATCTGGTTCTTAATATTTGATGGCGATTTACTATTTCCTGTATAGCTTTTTTCAGGCTATCAATATTCAGTTCCCCTTTGAGATAAAAAGCAGCAGAAATATTATAAATAGGACTTTCAGGGTTTAATTGATATAAGAACCATAATCTTTGCTGAGAAAAAGATAAGGAGACATTTTCCCGATTAAAAAATTGCCTGGATAAAGGAATATGAATAGATTGTAATACTTCCCTATTTTCCAGATAAGAAATAATTTGTTCTTTATTTACGGAAATTTCTGATTTTAACTGGCCTGTTAACATGCCTTTTGGGGCATTTAAAACTAACTGACCATCCTTAACTGATATTTTAATACCCTTGTTTTTAAGGTCATCCAAAAAATTTTCTAAATTATCTATAAAAACCGGCATCTGGAATTAAATACATATAAAGCACTATTAATGGAAATATTAACGTAAATTAAAATTAAATTCAACATTTGTTAAAATACTTTACCTGAATATTTTCAAAAAAAATATTATTATTATTGTAAAATTACCTGGAAACAAAATGTTTTGGAAAGTAAAAGGTTTTATTGAAAAAATATCAAAAATAATAGTAAAATACCATTACTATCAACCATTAATTTTTATTTTAATAAAGGATCTATAATGGATACTGGCTTTAAGGAAAAGTTATTTTTACAAAGCTTCACTAATGATGATGTTTATGAGATTTTAAAGATTTCTCAAAATGCTGCCTTTAAAACAGGTGAATTTCTTTTTAAAGAAAATGATCCTGGAAATTCTTTTATTATCATTATCTCCGGTAATGTCGAAGTATTTGCTATAAATGCTCACAATGAAAGGGTAAAACTTGCCGAATTATTTTCGGGACATATTATTGGTGAAGTTAGCTTTATTGATTCTCAGCCCAGAACGGCAAATGTTATTGCGACAAGTGATGTCGAAGTATTATTGATTACCCAGGATATGTTTGAACAATTGGAAAAAGAAAATATTTCACTGGCAATAAAATTTATTAAAGAGATGGAGAAATTACTTACAGAAAGACTTAGGGATTTTGATCAGCTTTTAATTGATTTTAACGCAGTAAAAATTGATAATAGTTTTTTACAAAAAATTTCTACTTCAAATACATAAAAAAGGATTAATAATGACAAAATCAATTCCAATAACTTTTTTTTACAACTTTAATGAAGATGAAATTCTTCGTTTTATCATAACTTCCAAGAAACTTAATTTCACTAAAGATGAATATATTTTTAAAGAAGGGGATGAAAGTAATCAGGTTTATATTATTGTTTCCGGAAATGTCGAAATTTCTGCCCAGGATCCTACTGATAAAAAAATTAAATTAATCAATTTACAAGCGGGAAGTATAATTGGGGAAATTGGCTTTATTGATGGTAAGCAAAGAACTGCATCCGCAAAAATAATTGAGGATACACAAGTGCTGGCATATTCCAGAGAAACATTTTCTGAATTGGAACAAAATTATCCAGAGATTGCTTTAAAAATTCTAAAAGAATTAGGTAAAATAGTCACAAAACGACTACGTATGTGTGGGAATAACCTTGTAAACCATCCAATGCTAAAAATAAATGAAAATTTTCTATTTAATCTTAAAGAAAAAAATCTTTTATAAATCTACCTAATTAAATGTTAAGCTATTTTTAGATTTAAATTTTGGAAAGGTTTGCGAGTTTGGTAGAAAAAGAAATTAATGATAAAAATCAAATTTTTAATATACCTCCATTTTCAATAATTATTTTAATTTTTGGCTTTATAACATCAACCCTTTGTCTTTATATATTTTCAGAGTTGGCAGAAAAAGTTCTGGCAAATGAAACTATATATCTTGACCACCTTATCAATAAATTTATTTCTTCATTTTATAGTGGCTTGTTAAACATAGTGATGAAATTGGTTACCCGTACAGGTTCTTTGGTATGTCTTGCTACTTTATCAGCTATTACTTTTATCTGGTTATGGTTTTACAAAAAAGATGCCTGGGTAAATTTGTTTTTCTTTATAACTGTTGCCGGAGGAGGTATTTTAAACAGACTTTTAAAAATCTTCTTTCACAGAACAAGGCCATCGCTTAAACCTGAAATTGACGCTGTAAATTTTAGCTTTCCAAGTGGTCATGCTATGGGTTCATTAATTTTTTACGGTTTTATCGGGTATTTGATAATCAGAAGTGAAAGAAAAAAAATCTCCAAAATTATTTCTACCATATTTTTAGCTGGTTTCATTTTTATGATTGGAATAAGCAGGATATATCTCAATGTTCATTATGCAACAGATGTTATAGCAGGGTTTTGTGCAGGGACTTTATGGCTGGTCATTTGTATCTTAGCACTGGAATTTACAAACTGGTACCGAAAACGAAAACATCTTCCTAATCTGGATGATGAAGAAGTGAGGCCACTGCGTTAAGTGAGGTCAGACAGCTAAAGCTGTCCTGGTGAGGAGGAAGTGAGGGAGAAGTAAGATAAAATAAATCCTCTTTTCACTTCTTTACTTCTTCCTCACAGGTAAACTTGTTTACCGCCTCACAAGCAAGCTTGCTTGCTGCCTCACTTCCCCCTCACTTCTTTATTTTAAACCGACTAATCGCATTGCATTTTTTATTTCCGTATTTTTCATAAACCAATTCCAAATATTCCCGGTCCGATAATTTTCTGCACTAAGTAAAGTAATACCAATATCAATACCTATTACATCAGGCCCAACCCATCCGGTATTTGGATTATAAGCATCAACAAAAGAGTAAGGTCCGTAAATTTTTTCTCCTGATTGTTGATACATCGCCTTTAATGCCTTTAGAGATAAATCAGGTGTAAACATCAAAGAACCACCGGCAGCACAGGGTACAACAGACCCATCAATAGCCGGGTCTCTGGGTGGTCCGCCCCAGGCCAGATAACCTTTTTCACTGTCAGAAGCAGTTATTCCCCAGATATTTTCTGAATAACCAGGAAACTCTTTACTAAGCTCAATACAAAATTCACGATGAGCCTTGGTTGCCTCAACCGAATTCAGGAAAAAATCGGTATATGGATAATTTATCTCTTTTTTATTTCTAAAATCAATCCAGGCGTGGGAAAACTGGTAGGTAAAAAGAGGCCCACCCTGTAAATATTTATGACCGTTATAGGTAATAAAATCTCTCTTCCAGGCTTTCCATTCACTGGCAGGTACAGGATAAGTAGGTGAGCCAATTGCCAGCATCTGAAGAATCATATGTTCACTATAGGTATCCCATCTGACATTAATAAATCCTGATTCTGGCTTCCATCCATGAGAAAGGAGGCCAGGATTACCCCTTAGCATCCATTTGAAATCCACCCTTTCATAAATTTTGCTGGCAAGATCGTAAATCTCCTGATCATCACGAAAATACTGTTTTGCAGTTAAAACACCACCAAGCAGTAAAGCCGTATCAATTGATGAAAATTCACTTTCCCATTTCCTCTCGCCAGTTTCCTTATCCATAAAGTGTAAAAACCAGCCATGTTCCTGAGGAGCCTTTTCCCAAAGGAATTTAAGAGTCGTTCTGACTCGTTCTCGTGCTTCAGCAACAGTCAGCCATTTTCTTTCTGCCCCTATACATAATGATGTAAGCCCAAAGCCAGTGCTGGCACTACTGGCAATATTGTAATCAAATTTCCCTGGTTCATGAGCCTTGCCGTTAAAATAGGCTCGATCCAAAACAAGACCTGTCTTTGGATCTGCATTCTGATAAAAATATTGGAAAGATCTGTGTGACAGGTCCTCAAGAAAAGTTTCATCGCTTTGTAATATATCCTTTTGATTAGCTGAGGAAATATTATTATAGGCAAAAATGGAGTTATTATCAGCCTGTGTTGATAAAACCGGAGCGCAGGCAAATGCAGCAACAGAAGTGCAGGTAACAAGGTAATTTTTTAATTTTATCATTCTATATTTTCCATTTCTATTTTTACCTAATAATTAGATATTGATAATACAAACCTATATCAACTATGTCACAATAGAAGTTTGAATTTTTAAAAAGAATATACTTTAACTGAAATATAACCATTACCAGATACCTTAATATTCTTAATTAATTCAGACTTTGAAAGTAATTCATTTTTTAATTTTTCTTCTAAATCATCTGGATTTGAAGACATGATAAATGCATCAAAAATATTCCATGAATAAATTGTAATTGTACCAAGTAAAAATAATTTTTTAAGAATAGCTTCTGAACCCGAACCACAAGAAAATGTAAGACCAGATGGGTAAAATGAATTACAGGAAAAAATTGGAATAAAATAAAATGAGATGAAAAGTAATTCCAATAATAAGAACTTAAAACCTCTCTGTCCATTTCCCATTGACATTTGTCCTAATCCTGGAATTAAAAGACTATTCATCCATGTTTTAGTATTTCTTTTATCCTTTTCGGTATTAGAATTATGTTGTATAACATTATTTTTTGATTCATTTAATAACATTAAAATTAAAATACCTGTTATTACAAATAATACAATTGGTAATAAAACTATTAAAACAAAAAGTTCATAACCGCCTCCCAATCCCCATCCACCTGAAATTGAAAAATTGCTGATGTTTTTAGTATTTTCAATTTTTGTAAAAAATACTGATTTGTCCACAGAAAAAGTTTCTGAAGTTTTGAAAGAATAATTATTTTCAGCCCAAACTGGTGGCACTGTTATAAATACAAGAATAAATGTAATTGTAATTACAAGAAATTTTTTTATCATAATTAAAAGCATAAATAATATTTTAATTCTATTTGGAAATTTCCAATAATTTTAAACTATGAGGCATAAAATTTAATTCAAAATTATTAAGTTTATCCCCATCAATTTTTATTACTTCTGGTCCAGGTAACTCACCGGCTTTTCTTAATTCTTTCTGTTGCTCTCTTGAAGGAAATCTTGGCTTTCCCATTTTCTCCCAGGCTGTTAATGAAGAACCATGAGTTCGGTCAACTGTATAAATTTTAACTGTATGTTTACCTTTCAGACCTTTTAGAACAACTTTTATTTTTTTTGCAATTCCGGGCTCTTCAGGTTCGGCATAATTCCATAATGCCGCAGTCATAGAGCCATCTTTATTTTTAGTAAAAAGAGCAGATTCAGAATCACTCTTAATTCTCATCTCGCCAAGCTTATGTAAAAGTTTAAAAACATTATATGAAGCCTTGGGAATATTACCAGCAGCCATTAAACCAAAGCCTCCGTAAAAGGGTGTTTTTACAACCCCAAATTCCTCAAATACATCAGAGAAATCCCAGTATGACATAATGTCCGTCATACCATCACATTGTCTGATATTATTAGCCATCCAGGGGCCCATAAAAGGAGAGTCTGTTACATTTACTTCATTTTTATAACTTGCATTATATTCGCTCCAGATTATCGGCAGGTTTGGCATCCGTGAATTCTTTACCTGATCAAATACTTTTTTTACTGAACGGGCAACCATAGTTTTTCTGGGAATCGTCTCATTTGTCCCAAATACATCCTGAGCACTATCATTGGCATATACATGGGTAGTAACAAAATCAACGGGTATATTATTCTCGAAACAATGATTTATAAAGCGATCTACCCAGGCAGCCTGTGCTGTAGCCGGTCCACCAATTTTTAACAATGGGCTGACTCTTTTTAAACCTCTTGCAGAAGCATCATAAAGCTCATAATAAGTGCTCTCTTTAGGTTCACCTGACCAAAAATCTATATTAGGTTCATTCCAGACCTCAAAATACCATTGGGAAACTTCTTTGATTCCATACCTTTCAACAATATGCTTTGTAAAGTTATAAATTAAATCTTCCCATTTTTTAAAGTCCTTTGGCGGAGCTGTAATCTGCTTATACCAAAAAGCATGTTCGGTTAGTCTTAAAGCCATTTTTCTAGGCATAAAACTTAATTCAACAAAAGGTCGGACTCCGTTTTCCAACATTCCATCATAAATTTGATCTACATAAGAAAAATTATATATTGGGTTTCCCTGCGCGTCTTCATCATAAATCCCAACTTCATCATGAAAAATTGCATGAGGCCTGGCATATCCCATTTCAGTGACACTCTTTACCGCTCTCATGTCCTTCCGGTAACTTTCACGTAATGAAAGTACTGCCCTGCCAGAGCCAAACACTTTTTCCCAGAAATGAGGAAAGGGCCTGGTTTTACCATTAATATCAAGAGTAATTGTTTCGTTTATTTTTCCTTTACTTGCACCAATTGCGGGTTGATTTACAGTAATTAATGAAGTGCTGATAACCAACACAAAACTCAAAAAAAAGTTTTTATTTAAAATTTTCATAGTAAAATTTATGTTTAAAAAATGATATAAAATGTGTTCTCATGAATTATATATGTTAGTACCCTTTTGTCAATTTTTTGCATTAACTATATTTTTATCTTAGTGGTTAGTTTAAAAATTTTTCTCTATGTTTTAAAGCATCGAGCCCTCTTAGGGTATATACCAGTGTCGAAATAGCAAGCATACTGATACTTGAATAAAATAAAAGATTATAGAAAAAGGAATCCTTATTAACATCAATAATGCACCAGGTTAAAAATAAACCAGTAAGAACAACTGAAATCTTTCCTGATAAAGTAGAAGGAAGAACTTTGTGAATTTTTGAAGTAATAAACCATGATCCGGTAATAATATAAATATCTCTTAAAATTAACAGAATAAAATAAGCAGGGGTAATTTCATTATTTAAAAACATAAATAACCCTATAACAGCAATTATTAATTTATCGGAAATAGGATCAATCATTTTTCCAAACTCAGTAATTTGATTTAGTTTTCTGGCCAGATACCCGTCAAGTCCATCTGAAATACCCATTAATAAAATTATTACCAAGGCATAAATTCTAAAAATAAACTCATCTTCAATATGTTGTAAAATCAACACCAGAGGAACTAATAATAATAACCGGATTAAACTGATTATATTTGGAATTGTTAATATTTTACTTTCCACTTTATTAAGCATTTTCATTAAACCCCATTAATATTTCTTAATAACTTATTGTAACCAATTTTAATTCTAAGAGGGTAATTTGTAATGAAAAGCCTTTATATTATTTGTAAAATATTAGATAATTCTGTATAAAAAACAAAGGTAGATAATTTTTTCAAGATTTAGAGAATGAAATTAATTAAAGCATTATCATATAATATGCATAAAGGGTTTACAACCTCTAACCGTAACTTTGTTTTAAATAGAATGCGTGATGCCATTCGTTCAGTTGATCCTGATATTGTTTTTTTACAGGAAGTAATCGGGCATCATGATGAAGATAAACATGAAATCGAAGACTGGCCCTCAAAAGCTCAGTTTGAATATATGGCACATGAGTTATGGGAACATTATGCCTATGGGAAAAATTCGGTTTATACAAAAGGGCATCATGGCAATGCTATTTTAAGCAAGTATCCGATAGTTGATTGGGAAAATATAGATATTTCTACTAATAAACTGGAGAAAAGGGGTATTTTACATGGCATAATTGATATTCCAGGAATAGAAATGAAATTGCACGCTCTTTGTTCCCATCTGAATTTGCTTGAATCAGGAAGAAAAATTCAAATTAAAAAAGTGTGTGAACGAATAGAAAAAACAGTCCCTACTGATGAACCGGTAATTCTTGCCGGTGACTTTAATGACTGGAAAAGCAGAATCAGCAATACCCTTGAAACCAGATTAAAAATGAAGGAGTCATATTTTATGCAATATGGCGAACATGCAAAAACATTTCCCAGTGCAGCCCCTTTTCTAAGGTTAGACAGGATTTATTTCAGAGGGTTAGAGCTAAAAAATGTAAACCTGTTATCAAAGTTTCCCTGGAATAAGCTTTCCGATCATGTAGCTGTATTTGCTGTTTTTAATTTGCACTAATATGAATATTTTATATCTTGGTTTTTTTGATTCTCAAATCTGGCGTGCTGAATATCCAATGGCACAAGGGCTAAAAGAAGCTGGTAACAATCTTTATTTTATTAATTACTCTGAAAAACGGGAAATATTAACAGACTGGTTATTGTTAAGGGATGAAATTGATTTGGTCTTTTTACAATATGGTGTAGGATTTCATCCAAAATTTTTAGATCTTTTTGTCGACATTCCCCTTATCTTTTTTGCTTCAGAAGCGGCACTTGAAGATTCAATCCATATTCTTACAACCGCCAGAAAACCAGATCTGGTTTTGGCACATAGTATGGAAACATATAATTTCTGTATCGCCAATAATCTGGATGTAATACGTGTAAATAATGGGTTTAATGAGCAATTTTATTACAAAATAGAAAGCGATTATCTTTACGATATTAGTTTTATTGGCACAATTTCTCCCAGGCGGACAAACTTTTTTGAATTCTTGGAAAAAAATGGTATAAAAGTTTTTTTTAGTACCAATAATAACCCAAAAGAAATTAATACAATTTATAATCAGTCAAAAATTGTTATACATTGCCATTCCATCAATAAAACCTATCTGCCCACAAGATTTTTTGAAGTGTTACCAACTCAGGCCTGTTTATTAATTGAAGAGATGGGGCAGGATTTTGACCCTAAACTTGGCAATAATTTTTTTGAAACATTTTCAGGAATAGAAGATGTCATCGGGAAAATAAATTTTTTATTAAACAATGAAGAATATCGAAAAGCACTATCTGAGAAAGCAAATCAGTTAGCACCCTTGAATACCTGGAAGCAAAGAATGAGAGAATTCAATAAGATACTCGATGATACTTTGGAAAATTATCAGGAAACCCTGAAAAGTAAGCTTAATAAAAAAGTGCTGATTGGTTCTCCCATAAAACAAAGGCCAGATATCTTAAAAGAATTTCTTATTTCTTTATCAGAGCTTGAACTCAGCAACTTAAATGTAGATTGTTTTTTTATAGATGATAATCATCTTGATTTATCCCAGGAACTTTTACAAAATTTTTCCCTAAAAGGTGGTCAGACTCAAGTTATTCAGGAAAATTCCCAGGATGAGTACCGGGCAGATGATGATACTCATTATTGGAACAACAATTTAATCTGGAAAGTGGCAGAGTATAAAAATAAAATTATTGATTATGCTGTTGAAAACGGTTATGATTACCTTTTTCTGGTTGACTCAGATTTGCTCCTGCACCCAAAAACCTTAACCCATCTTATTCTAGCCGATAAAGATATAATTGCTGAGGTTTTCTGGACAAAATGGTCTGAAGATATGCGGGAGCTGCCTCAGGTCTGGCTATGTGACTCTTATTATATGTTAACCCCTGCTGATTTAAATTTACCACCTGAAAAAAGGAGCGATCAAATAGACAAATTTATAAATATGTTAAAGTTTCCGGGAATCTATAGAGTTGGTGGTCTTGGAGCCTGTAGTCTGATCAAAAAAGAAGTAATGGAAAAAGGGGTAAGATTTAAATTAATAAACAATATTTCTTTTCCTGGTGAAGACCGTCATTTCTGTATCAGAGCTGAAGTTATGGGTTTTAAATTATTTTCTGATACTCACTATAATGCATTACATATTTACAGAAATTCTGATTTTGATAAAATAAGTTCCTTTAAACAATGGAACACCAAAGGTTTCAAGTATTATATTTATCGGGGTGATAATTTTTTAATAACTGGTGAAAATGAGCAAGCCTTTGCAGAATATAAAATTGCCTATGAAAAGTATAATAAAGAGTTTAATCCCAAACTATCTACTGATTTTGGTAACCTTTTAACAAAGATTATCCGAAACTGTATTTTTAACCAAAAAGATTTCACTCGGGTTTTTCCTTATTTACAGGAATTGTTAAATCTTTTCCCCTGTTTTCCTGATGCCTATTATTATATGGGATATTGTTTGCAGCAAAACTTGGATTATCAAGGTGCTATTGATATTTATACACAGGGTCTGAAAACTTTATCAACAATACCATCTGAAATTAATAAATACAGGCTTGTTTTTATCCCTGACCTGATTCCCCTTTTACAGATAGAGTTAAGCAGATGCCTTATGGTTACTGGCAATGAACGACCGGGTCTTTATTATCTGGAAACAGCTTATAAGCGTTTACCGGGAGCCAATATAATTTTATTAAATCTTTTTAAATATTACCTGCTAAAAAATGACCTGGAAAAAGCTATTCAGTATTATATTAAAAATAATCCATCACTTTCAGATTCTGAAAAAGAAGAACTTATTTTTATGGGAAATCTACCAAATGATTCTTATCAGTATAACCTGGCATTTTATGAAATTTTAAAAAGCCTGAGAGATAATGAAGGCTGGAACAATGAAGAGCTAAAAGCAATTAATGCTAAGATTTATGAAATTGAAACAAAATTAGCTACTTATTAAGGCGGGGCGAGCTACCGCCTAATGCTATTAAGTTAAGCCACAGATATCACGGATGCTCACGGATAAAGAAATATTTTAATTAAATATCCGTGTTTTATCTGTGCAAATCTGTGGCTAATTTTATTAAAAAGTCTGGATAAAGTTACCCCTGAAGGTATAAACAGTATCACCCGGAACTTTTATTCCATTTCTTGCCTGTAAAGTAGCAGACAAAATCGTATCAGAAAAAATCTTCACCCCTAAGATGCCTTCATGAGCCTGAAAATCAGTACCACCTAACTGGTCTTCAACAAAAAGGGAAATAGTGGCATCTTTTTGTAAATATTTAAAATTATATCCGATGAAAAAGTTACCCGGTTCTTTCGTATTTCCTAGTCTTGCACCACCCTGAAATGCCATGTTATCAGCAGGTGCACCAAGATTATAAAGATAATCTCCGGAAATAGCCAATGGACAATTTTCACCA
>CAYRDV010000113.1:0-15701 GCA_964422885.1 uncultured Candidatus Sericytochromatia bacterium | reverse complement strand
TTGGCATTTCAGGTAATGAAATTGTAAAAATATTCAGCATTTTTTGTCTCTGGATTTTTCCATCCGAATTTAAAAATTTAACTTTTAAACGGTTTAAACCGCCAGCAATTTTTAAATCCGACTGAGAGACTGATTTATCCGCAGAGCCAACCTCAACAGTTGATTTATCCTTAAGTTCAATAACTACATTAAGACCAGTGTTATTCTTTAGATTTAATTTCTGCCCTGAAGCAGTAACATATATAGATTTTGCTATATTGTCTAAACTAATCTCAGAAATTGTTTTATCTATTACTTCAGCATGAGCCTGTTTAACCAGCTTAATTGCGTCTTGCGCCAGATAAAGATTCTTTGGTAATGAAGAAGTATCAAGTTTCAGGATAAAATCACCAGCTTCAATATCAGGGATTGAATATTTACCTTTTGAATCAGTTAAAACCCTGATTCCACTTGAAGTATAAATTGCCGCATTGACAACGCCTGATTCTTTCTCGTCCTGAATCCCATTATTATTAGAATCTATAAATACTTTTCCGATTACTGTTCCGTTTTTACTGAAAACACCTTTTTTCACATAAACGATTGCCTGTACATGCTCACTTTCAAGCTCAATACCTGATGGAGCCTTTGCTTTTACAAAAGCAGTATTGATTGAAGGTCCTTCAGGAACTCTGATACCAGTTCTGGCCTGATACATTATTGTAAATTTTTCATCCGGGTGCATTTCAGGCATGTCAGCCACAAGCTTATCTACAGCCTTAAAGTTACTTACCAGTTTTCCATTAATTGAGAGTGTACCTTCTACATACTTAAAACCAAAAGGTAGTTGATCGGTAAAGATTCCATTTTTAAGAGAAAACTTCAGTTTATTTGTTACCTGAACTGTATAGGTGACAACATCACCAATATCAATGGTGCTCTTATTAGCCATTTTACTAATTTCAAACACTTTTAAAGGTCTCATTGGTATGGGTAGAGGCACAGTTTCAATATTTTTCAAAAAGGTTTTCTTACCTGTCTCATCAGTGACAGTAAGTGTCCATTTATCAACAAGCTCTGTACTTGGAGCAGTTCTCAGAAAGAAATAACGACTCTTATATCCTTCAGCAGTAACCAACAGACAATAATTTTTGTTATTGAGCTGTTCTTTATTAAAGAAATACTGATAAGAACCAAATTCATCAGTAAACTGAGGGTTTTTCTGAGGAACAGTTGCTTCAAGGTTATCAAGTTTTACCAGATTATTTGGCTGATCACAACTATAAACAAGTCTTACTTCTGAACCTTTTATTCTTCCGGTTGGTTGCAATTCAGCAACTTTTGTCTTGAAGGTATCACCATAATACTCATCATATACATATCCAAACGGGTCAATCAGAAGATCCAGGTTAACAATAATATCACCAGCATTAACTGTTACTGTTGCTCTGACATATGTTACCTGACCAAGGGCATTTGTTACCCTGACTATATATGAACCAGGAAGTAAAGGTTTTCCAAGTTGTTCGCCTGAAAAAATGTATCTTCCTTCATTATCGGTTTTTACATTTAGTATCGGATTACCATTTTTATCAATAAGTTTTAAATCTGCATTGGGAATAATAGTTTCACTCTGACTATTTTTTACTTTTCCTGAAATTTCAATAGGTGCAGGGTTAGCTCCGGGATGTTCAACCTGTGCTTTTTTCTCGGTAATAACAAAGCCTTCATCATCAGTGTAAATAACTTTGTACTCACCTTTTCCATTAACCGGAATAGCGAATTTACCTGATTTACCAGTAATCTCTTCACCAACTTTATTTCCGTCTTTATCATAAACTGCAACAATCGCTTTTTCTTTTGGTAATCCGGTTTTTAAATCAATAACTGTACCAAAAATCAGGTAGTCATTTTTAACAATATTAACAACCATATTACTTTTGATAGTGCTGGCTTTTAAGGTTTCAATCTTATCACCAACTTTATAATCGGCATTGGCGATGTTTTCGATATTTCCATCAAGAATCTCATCACTTACTCTGGCTTTAAAATAAACAAAGACAGTCTGATTGGCCGCTAACATTTCCCAACTTGCCTTAAAATATTTAATCCCGCTTTTCTGATCTTCCTGCCAGTTAGAACCATCAGTTGAAAAACTTAGTTTACCACCATCGGAAGCCGAAGGAGGATTTGCTTCATTATTTAAAAATATTAGGGAATCAGGTAAATGATCTACTATATTCAGACTTTGTATCGAAAAATTATTCTGATTTGTATATTCAATAGTATAAGTAAGAATATCACCTGATTTTACTTTTCCAGCCGGATAAACTGTTTTACTTAATTTTGCCTTCTGTGGGGTAGGAGTAGGCACAGGAGTAGGTTGAAATTCGCTAGGAACACCTATTAGCTTAATGTTTATAAAATCATTACTGTTAACAGTACTATCTTTTCTTGATACTGCCACAATTTTTAATTTTGGTGTTGAATTAAGAGGCTGTCCTGTATTATCCTTTACAGAAACAATAATACGCTGTGGCTCACCTGGTTTAAGGACTTTGGTTGCCAATATTACAACATCATCTTCATCTATTTTTCCATTACTGTTTTTATCATCGAAAAATTTAAAGGTTAAACCAGCGGCCAGATCTTCTAAACCAAGAATATAATCATCATCCTGTAAACCGATGTTTGTAACTTCAGCCGGAAAATTCCAGGTACTGAACTGAACACCTTCCAAAAGAGTAACCAGGGCTTTTACACCAACTCCAAGCGGAGCTGATTTCTCAGTTGTTACAGTATTTGAAGACTGGATAAAAGGGTTATTTTTATTATCTTTATATCTTGCTTCGGCTGTGTTATCAATTTTATCAGCAAAAACCGGTGAAGAAAAAATAAATAAGAATCCAAGTAACAATAGAAAAAGCATCGCTTTTCTACTGTTATTTAGATTATTAATAATATTCATTTTCTTACTTTTCATTTTCAAAATTTTTATCTTTAATCCCCCTCTTAGAGGAGGTTTTTTGTAGAGGCTGTTCTTTTAGAAAACATCCCCTACAAATCCTACCGTTTCTTTAAAATCAAATCTTCTTTTTCCCTTTCCCAGGTTCTCTCTTTCGAGAGAGCCTGAGTCAGAGAGAAAGATTAGTCAATTTTTACTCTGAATGTAACAGTTCCCTGTCCGGCTGCACCTGGAACTACAGTACCACCTGTATGGGTAACACCGTTTGCACCAGTACCAACATAGAATGTCACCGCACCTGAAGTTGATGAATCCTTATCTGCATTACCAGCACCATCAGTATCATCTGCATCAGTTACGCCATCTATTTTCAAAGAACCAGCAACAAATGTTGTATATGTTGGGATCTGATCTTTGATTATTACTTCAAGAGCATCAACACTTCCGATATTGGAATACTGAATAGTGTATTCAAGGATATCTCCCGGTATTCCGGTAGCACCTGAATTACTCAGTAGTCCAGCTGGGCCTGTGTTAACTACACTCTTAACCAACTGAATGAAACCGGAAACTACAGTTGTTGTATCAAGATTGGTCTTGGCAACAGTTGATGTTGTTTCAGTAGCAGTTAAGATTGCATTATCAATTGTTCCTGATGGTGTTCCGGCAGGAATAATAACCTTAACTTTAAAGGTTACTGAAGCTCCGGAAGCCAGATTAGTTACAGTTGAGATAATTGCACTGGTAGTACCATCAAGTATCTGATAGGTAAAGGCACTGGCACCTGGTGTTATTGTAAGACTGAAGTTTTCAGAAGTATTACCCACGTTTGTCAGTGTATGGTCGTAGAACAATACACCACCAGCAGGAGCAGAACCGCTTCTGTTGGCAACAAGGGTAAAATCTAAGAAGTCAGGAATCACAACAGTATCAACAATGGCATCAGCTTTTGAACTATCATTTGTTGAAATTGTAGTAAATGTAATAGTATCAGTTATCGGAGCTGAGTTTACAGGGATTGTAACTACAGCGACAACCTGTTCAGTAGAAGTAGGAGCAATTACACCTGTTGATGTAATAGTAGCTGTTCCTGGCTCAACTGCAGTTTCGTTACTAACTGGAACATCGGCATACAATGTCTGACCGGAAGTAAAGGTTACTACAGCCCCTGAAACACTTCCTACTGTGAGCATCTGACCGTTAATTATAATCTTATCACCGGCACTGAATCCAGCAGCACTTGTTAAAGTAACGCTTGAATCACCCTTAGTACCTGCAGCTGCAAGAGTTGTGGATGTAGCAGTACTAAAGAACTGTACTGATGCACCAGGAATACTTACGTTTGAAGATGTAAGATTAAAGGTGTCATTGCTTGCACCATTGTTTTTAACCAGGAGTGGGAAAGATACGGTTGTTCCGTTGGCAGATGCAGTAAATGACACATTGCCATTTGTTGTAGCATCACTTAAAAGACTACCGTCAACAACGTTTGTTAAATCAACACCCGGAGTGATGATAAAAGCAACTGTATTATCAGTTGTATCACTTAAAGTGTTACCAGGGGTTGTACCTTTTGCAGTACCACCATTGGTGGATGTAGCCTGTACTTTTGCAGTAACGTTGGTACCACTTGCATCTGATGGGATAAATACTCTGGTAATAACGGTTGTACTTGCACCTGAAGCCAGAACGCCAGTATCAACAGTACTATCAGAATTTGTATCCAGCAAAGGACTGGTATTGTTTGAACCTACAGTAGTATCAGTCATCTTGAAATAAGATACTGAAGAACCGGCAGGGAATCCATTGGAATTTGTCGTGATATTGAATGTATCACTGGCATTACCATTGTTGGTAATTACGTTTTTAAAATAAACATAAGTACCAGCAGGAGCCTGATCCTGAGTTGTAGTATCAGTTACAAGAGCATCTGTACCAGATCTGGACTGTGATAATACTAAGCTGCCAATATCAGCAGGATCAAATAAATTAGGGGTGGTCGCATCGGAAATTAACACACCAACTTTTTTGTTAATCACTGTGATTACTGTATTGGTAGGAGCATCAGGAACTAATGTTGGACCTGATCTTTCATAATTGAAAGTACCAAAGTCAGGTATTGTGGTAGCAGGAGCCGCAGCATTAACTGTTACCTTGAAACTTGCTGTTCTGGTATTAGCAGCGGCAAGACTTGCAAGTACAAACTTAATGTGGCTTATATTTGGATCTGTGGTAAGTGCTGCATAACTTGTCTGATTATCATCAGAAAAGGTGAATGTACCCTCTGATGCAGATTCAGAACTTGCTTTAAATGTTGTATTTGCTGGTATTGCGTCAACCAGAGTAACATTTGTCGCAGTAGCATTACCTGTATTGGTGAAGGTAAATGTATAGGTTAAATCTCCACCTGGATCAATAGTTGCATTGCTTACAGCCTTAACTACAGAAACAACAGCATCATTTAATACATTTGTTTTGCTGTAGTTCAATGTATCTGATATAGCTACGTTACCAACTGAACGGGCCTGTAAATCAACGTTAATTACTTCATTTGTTGCAGCAGAAGCTGGAATCTGGTACTGAATAACCAGTTTCATCTGGCTGTCAGCAGCTACAGGACCAATTTGTGAACCTGTACCCAGACCTAATGAGGTAATCTCAGAGTCACCTACGTCAACTACACCGTTTCCGTTTGAGTCAACAAAAACTTTCAGACTGGATGCTACAGGATCAATTTCGTTTGGACGATCTGCTGTAGAACCCTGTTCAGTAGCAAACGTATATGAATCTGAACTGTTACCAGTATTAGTTAAAGTATATGGGAAATATACTATAGCTCCAGGAGTAGCGTTTTGTGACTGTCCTGGGTTATCTTCTGCGTTATTTTGGCTTGTCTGAACGGTACTGTTTGGATCCAGTGAAAAGCTATAAACCGCAGTAATGAGAGTGGTAACCTGGTTTGATGTAGAAGTAAAGGTGTTACCAAGTGAATCTTTATAGGTAGCAGTTGCCTGGTTTCCTATTGATGTTCCGGCAGGTGTTCCGGTTGCCTGAGCTGCTGGGACCTGCAAAAGCAATGCTGGTAATATCATAAATAACATTACCATTATTGAGAGAAATTTTTTAAGAGTCGACCCTTTGTTTAAAATCGTGTGCATAGTTTTCCTTTCTATTACATATAAATAAGTTATATTTTTTTAAAGCCTTATGGAGGTTCCTCTGCTTTGGTCATCTTGATTTTGTTTTTATCATTTAATAGAATCTTATTTGCTTTTAATTTCATTTAATTTTCCTTATTTCACTTTCACTTTATAAACCAGATTAACGGTTTTCTTTGCATCAAGTGCTTTTAAAAAACTAAATTTAATTTTGTTATAAGTTGATACAGGGGCATCCTTAACAATGTTTTTTCCTTTTTGCTTAACATTTATTGTTGGTTTTTCCTGATAACTTTTTCCACCATCTATACTAAAGAGAATTTTGTAATCAGCTGAAACATTATTTTCTGGCATATAGATAGTATTAGATGGGATATCACCAACAGTTTCAAACTGTACTGCGGCTGAGTCACCCTTATTAGTAGCTTTTATGGTGTAAACCATTACTTCTCCGGGCATGACCTTATCAGCATCTTTCAAGACCTGTTTTCCGTTAATATTTGCCAGTTTGTTTTTGTCCAGAACAAGACTGATATCAGGCTTTGCAAATACTGGTAAGCTGATTGAAACAACCAAAATACCAGAAATAAATAAACTTTTTAATCTCATTAAAATTAACTCCTGTTAAAACGAATTAAGTAATTAAAATTATTAATAGGTGTGAAGTTAAATATATTATTAATAGCTGTGAAGTTAAATATAAAAAACGTGAATTTTTTGTGAAGTTTAGATACTAGCCTAAAAAAACCATATTTATAAAAAAAAGACAACTTTATTTTTCCTATTATTATTATTAAATTAAACAATTTATGAGCTTATTTTTTCAATAAACACATAACCAGTGATCTTTATTACATAAATCATCTTATTGATTCATAAAGAACTTGTTAAGTACTTGTCAATAAATGCTAGTTCTATTAGTATTACAAATTTCTAAGAAGTTTTCTATCACTAGATAAACGACATTCTAATTCATTCTTATTGAAAAACAAATCAACCATTTGGATAATAATACAACTTTTGGTTGAGTTAATTTTTATTAAAAAAGATTGTATTTTAGATTGATTTTGTGAAAAAATATTCTATTTTGCTAATAAACTCTGTAGCAAAAGAACTTAGATAACTATCATGATTCCAAATAAGATAAAGTGTTAAAAAATTTTCAACCGGAGCCTCGGAAATAATTTTAAGTGTTCCTTTTGTCAACTGCTCAGTTATTAGTATTTCGGGAATATAAAGAGCTCCTACACCATTCTCAGCCATTTTCACAGCCAGTTCAAATGAGTCAACTTCTGTGGCAATTTTACATTTAAATCTTTTATCATCAAAAACTTCTGTATATTCTTTATTATTGTTATTCTGGCGAATTGTAATATATGATAATTCCTTCCAGTTTGTAGCAGTTCTTGGTTTACCAACAATTATACAGGCTGATTTCTTTAATTCAATATGATCAAGTTGCCCTGTATAAGGTAATTTTGTTGTTATTCCGGCATCAAGATTTCCAAGAATAACATCTTTTTCAATATCATCAGAAAACATTGTATAAATTTTTGGTATTGCATACGGGAAACTTTGGATAAAATCAGAAACTACCCCGTTTAATAAAGAGTGGTTCAAAAGATTGGTCCAGCCAAAATTTACACCTCCACTAAAGTCCTCAAGAGATAGATCATTAAAATATTTTTCAATATCATTCAGTTTTTGCAAAACGATAACCGCTTTTTTATAAAAAACTTTTCCGGCAACTGTAAGCCCTGAAAAATGTTTTTTCCGTTCAACCAGCTTAATTTTTAAAATACTTTCCAGACCAGCGATAGCCTTACTAAGAGCTTGAGGAGTGATATGCAGGATTCTTGCCGCTTCGGCTGAGTTTTCAGTTTGGGCAAAAATAACAAAATATCTCATCCACTCTATATTAAGGTAGTTAACTTTTTCCAGTTTATGAACGGATTTAGTTTCTTCGTCCCTTAAAAACTCAAAAATACCAGCATTCTCAAGCGCCTTTATTCTGTTTTTTAAGGTTTTTTCTGAATAAAACTCTTTTAAAACTTCCTGCCCCAGTTTTACCCATAAAAAAAAGAAACCGATTAAATCTGAAGCATCATCATTTCTACCATATTTATTAAATATAAGTTGCTCTATCCGTTCTATTTTTATTTTATTGTCCATTGTTATATTTTTTATAAGATCACTTCTGATTAATTATGTTAAGTAATTTATATTATTATTAGCTGTGAAGTTAAAGTACTATATATGTGATTTTTTTATGAATTCTAAAAATCACAACTATTACAAGTCTTAAAATTTCTCTCATCAAAAATAGAATATTAAACAATTAATACAATTTTAAAATAAAATCAACTTTTAGATGATTAACTTAATAAAAAGTTTAGTTAGAATAGTTTTAAGATGGATTATAAGATGAAGCTTAATGGTTTAATTGCGACTGGGACTAGTCCCGATTATTCATTTTCCTTAAATAAAAAAATTAAAATAGTAAATACTCTGGCAATTTTTTTAATAATTTTTTGCCTTGGTTATATTCCTGCTGCTCTTATTTTAGATAAATATTTTTCTCTACTGATGTTATTATTACGTATTATCAGTGGATTTGGTATACTTATTTGTAATAAGTATAAAAAACATGATCTGGTTATTCTTTTTGCGTTTTCTATATACTTAATTCCTGTAATTTTAAGCCTGTTTATCGAAGTACATCAAACAAACCATTATGTTGGTTTCATTAATTTAATGATTTTTACATTTTATTACCTTGATGATAACAAAAAACTAAAAATATTCATCTTTGCAGTTTCTGCGATTAGTTTTATTACAATTAACTATCTGTATAGCCGTTATTATCTCCCCAATCCTTTTCCCAAAATTTATATTTCTTCTTTTGTTATAACCTTTATCATGACCTATTTTGTTTTAAATCTGTTTTACCTTGAACATATAAATTACCAGAAAGTAATTGAAGCAAAAAATATGGAATTGGAAAAAGCCCTGGAACAATTAAAAAAAACTCAGGAACAGCTTATACAGCAGGAGAAAATGGCTTCTTTGGGCAGTCTCACGGCAGGTATTGCCCATGAAATAAAAAATCCGCTTAATTTTATCAACAACTTTGCAAAATTATCACAGAGAGCGTCAACAGAGCTTAAAAGTTTATTTTCAGATAATAAAGAAAAATTTACTGATAGTATTGTGGAAGATATTGAGGATAACTTTTTATCACTTGAAAAAAATGTAAAATTGATTAATGAACATGGTGAAAGGGCAAATCATATTATAAACGGGATGCTTCTTCATTCAAGAGGAAAAGTAGGGGAAAAGCAACCGGAAAATATAAATAAAGTAATGAAAGATACAATAAACCTTGCATATCATAGCGAAAAAGCTAAAAACAATACATTTAATGTTAATATTGAAACTTTTTTTGATAATACTATCGAAGCAATAAATATAGATCAACAGGAAATAAGCAGAGTATTTTTAAATATAATAAATAACGCTTTTTATTCTCTTACTGAAAAACTAAAACATAGCACAAATTATTTTATTCCCTGTTTGTTTGTCACTACCACTAATCTTGGGAAAAGCATGGAAATACATATCTGGGATAATGGTAAAGGGATTTCACCAGAAATTAAAGACAAAATTTTTAACCCGTTTTTTACAACAAAACCTCCGGGTGATGGAACAGGGTTAGGTTTATCACTGAGTTATGATGTTATTGTTCAAGGTTATCTTGGTGAAATTTCTCTGGAAACAAAAGAAGGAGAATATGCTGATTTTATTATTCGTTTACCAGTAAATAGTCATGGAGGAAAATATGACACCTAATATTTTGGTCGTAGATGATGAGTTAGATATGAAATGGCTTATTACGGAAACATTTAAAAAACAAATCCGTAATAAAGAGCTGCACTTTACTTTTGCTTTAAATGGTCTGGAAGCATTGGAAATTTTAAAAAATAACAATCTTATAGATTTGGTAATAACAGATATAAATATGCCTGCAATGGATGGTTTAACCCTTCTTGCCAAATTAAATGAGCTTTATCCTTTTTTGAAAACAGTAATTATATCTGCATACGGAGATATGATTAAAATAAGGACTGCAATGAATTACGGGGCCTTTGATTTTTTAAATAAACCAGTTGATATAGACGAACTTGAAGCAACAGTTAATAAATCTCTTAAACATATCCAGGATTTAAAAAATATTCGTATTATGGAAGAACAGCTCAGACATTCTAAAAAAGTGGAGGTTATGAGTCAGTTAGTAAATGAAATTATTACTGATTTCAGTGCCAGTAATGAAAAGATAGTTAAAAACTGCAATTTATTACTAAATGAACCACTTGATAATTCATTAAGAGTTGGGCTTTTTACTATGAAAGAAATAGCAGAGAAATCAACATTACTTTTAAAAAGGATAAATATTTTTGATAATCAGGAAGTAAAATATGAAATTATTAATCTGAATGAAGTTATTACCAACATGGATTTAAGATTAAGAGCATTAATAAACAAAAATATCTATCTGGTAAACAACCTGACGGATGAAATATGTCTAATAAAAGGAAACCTGGAATACCTGGAACAGATTATTGTAAATCTTTTATTAAATGCTCAGGAAGCAATGAGCAGAGGTGGGCAGGTCGTTTTAGAAACAGATTATGTAACTCTGAATAATCTTATGGTTTATAATTATGTCTCTGTTCCTCCCGGAAATTATGTAATTTTAACTATAAAGGACTCAGGAACAGGAATAAGTGAAGAAATAATCCCAAAGATATTTGAACCTTTTTTTACCACTAAGGAAAAAAATCATGGTACAGGGCTGGGCCTTACTACTGTTTTTAATATCTTAAAAAAAGGCAATGGTTATATTTCTGTAGAAAGTAAACTTAATTACGGGACTCAGTTTAAAATTTATTTTCCGGCTTGTTAAGAAGTGAGGCCACTTCGTTCAGTGAGACCAGACAGCTGAAGCTGTCTTAAGTGAGGTCACAAACTTTGTTTGTTAAGTGAGGAAGAAGTGAAAAGAAGAATATATTCTAGAATTACACATACATTACCCTTATTTTATCACCTCTCACTCTTTTACTTCCACCTCACAGGCAAGCTTGCTTGCTGCCTCACTTCTCCCTCACAGGCAAGCTTGCTTGCCGCCTCACTTCCCTCTCTGCCTTACCACCTCATAAAGTAGTAAACTGGCCGCAATTGATGTATTAAGTGATTCAACCTGTCCAAACATAGGTATTTTTATACTTTGATAAGTTTTTAAAAGGTGCGGCCCGATACCCTGGCCCTCATTGCCAATAACAAAAGCAGTTTTTTTTGTATAATCAAATGAATGAAAGCTTTTTTCTGCATATGGGGATGTCATAACAAACTGCCAATCTTCAGACTGAAGCGCAAAAATCATCTTTTCCAGATTTTCAATATAAGCAACAGGCTGCCTGAAAACTGAGCCCATTGATGAACGGACAACTTTAGGATTAAAAAGGTCAACTGTTCCTTTGGTAGCAATTATATAATCAACACCTGTGGCTTCTGACGAACGGATAATAGTGCCAAAATTGCCAGGATCCTGTAAGCCTAATATTATCAGTATAAGTGAAGCATTATTAAAACTAATGTCAGGCCAGTTAATTGTTTGGGCAATAGCCAAATAAGGAGGAGCAGAATCAGTAGTAGAGATAAACTCCATAAAATGCTCAGGAATTTCAAAATCCTGGGTGTCTTTATTTAAATTAAAATCATGGACTTTTCCTTCTTTATAAAATAAATAATGTAGTTTTACCTGTGAGGAAATAGCTTCTTTGATTAGTTTTTCGCCTTCAATTAAAAAGAGGTTCGCTTCTTTTCTTTCTTTCCGGGTATGTAGTTTTTTTGCTAATTTAATTAGTTTATTGTCTTTGCTGGTTATTTTCATAATTTTTTCTTGCTCCCTCTCTTGAAAAGAGAGGGCTGGGGAGAGTTTTTATTACTTGCCGAAAAATGACCTTAGTTTACCCATAACCCCCTTGGAGTCAGAGTTGTTATCATTTGTGCCTGTTTTAGCAGCCTGTTGATCAAGCGTTTTGGGGGAGGGTTTATAATGTTTTAAAGCAACTTCATCACTTGGGTTATAATATAAGGCAACTTTAAATTCAGCCTGGGCATACCCTGTCCATCCTTTACCTTCCATAGCCAAACCAAGATGTGAGTGATATATTGCTTCTTTACCATATTTTTCTGTAAGCCCTCTGAGGATAGTAATAGCCTCATCATAACTCTGGTTTTGTAATAATTTTTTGGCCTGGTTGAATAATCCCTGAGCCTGCTCCCTTTCTTTACGGATTTTTTCGGCTTTAATAGCTTCAAGATCAACATTCATATTCACAGAATTAAAAGTGAAAGTAGCTTTTTCATTAGCCGGTTTATGCTCAACTTTAATGTCTTTTTTTATTTCCAGATCTCTTGCTTTTACCCGCCTTAGATTCATTTCTGAATCATATCTTTTTCTTTCGGAAGGATCTTTGAGAAAATTGAAAGCAGACGTTATTTTTTTGAAAATAACGTTTAATTCTTCTTTTTCAGTAGGGTTAAGGGTTGGATGTTTATCAGGATGAAACTGTTTGGCCAGTTTCTTGTACTCTTTTGATATAGTATCTGAATCGGCAAATTCGCTTATACCAAGAATCTTATAATGATCTTTTTCATCCAGAATATATAATTTTTCTTTATAATTATGCGTCATGCCTTTAACTCCGAGTTTTCAAAAAACAAAAGATTGCTTTTATTCCTTACTTTAAAACCTAATATTTTATGGTTTTCTATCTATATTTGTATCTTAATAAAATCAAATTTTTAATTGATAAGAAAGTAAACTTCAGAAATGTTTAAAATATGAAATAATTCAACAACCATTATATTATACTATGAAACGGATTAAATTTAGTTAAGGGTTAATAAAGCTAAGTATAATTTAATATTATTTTGTTTATATTGACAAAATATTTATAATTATTTTATATTATGAAATCTTCTTCTGCTTTTTCCCGGGCATCAAACTCTTCTTTGTATTTTTTCATATCTTCCCGGCCCAAATTTGCAAACATAAATTTTTTATATGCCTCAACACCAGGCTGATCCAATGGGTTAATCTCCATCATATACCCTTCGGCAACGGTTGCCACTTCAAACAGATAAAAAAGCTGCCCCAGAGTAAAAGCATTTATTTGCGGAAGAATAACGTTCATTGTGGGGCGTTGGGCTTTTGCATAAGCATAATTTGTCCCTTCCATTGCACCAAGTAACATTGACTTTAATGATTTTCCGTCAAGGTAGTTCAAATCATCAAGGCTTAAGTCATCTTTTTTAAAAATAATTTCTCTGTTTGAATTTTCGACAAACAAATTGGTGACAACAGTATTTTGCTCACCTTCCTGTAACTGTTGACCTCTGGAATGTAAATCCCGTGTATCAACAATTGTTATTGGTGCTCTTCCCTTTTGCTCTTTACCAAGGCTTTCCGCACAAAGTTGATCATACCAAAAACCAATATTTTCAAGAGCTTTTGACCAACAGGCCATCACAGAGATATTTCTACCTTTCTTGGATGAAAGGTATTGCAAGGCTGCATACATATACGCAGGATTTTTGGCTAGCTCAGAATTTTCACAAAATTTTCGCATATAGCGTGCACCAGCAAGCAATTCTTCAATATCAACTCCAACTACTGCTGCCGGGAATAGACCAACGGGAGTCAAAACTGAATACCGCCCCCCAACATCATCAGGAATTACAAAGGTTTGATAATTTTCTTTATCAGCAATCGCTTTTAATTTACCTTTAGATTGATCTGTAATAGCAACAATGTGTTCATTATGCTTATCACCATAAATTTTTCTGGTCTTTTCCTGAAAAAGCCTGAAAGCAACAGCTGTTTCAATAGTTGCCCCCGACTTGGAAATTACTGATAGACTAAAATCATTTTCTAATCTTAAAGGCTTTGTATCAGGTAATAAATCAAAAAGATAATTCAGACTGTCAGAATCAATATTATTACCCTCAAAATATATTCTTGGTCTTTTATTCCTGTTTTCCCGGGTAAGTTCATTGTAATAAGGGGAATTCAGTGCTTCAACCAGTGCTTTTGCGCCAAGATATGAGCCACCGATTCCAAGGGTAATAAAGATATCAGAAGTATCTGCCAGTTTATTGGCAACTTCTTTTATTTTATTTATTTCACTTTCTTTTATTTCAGGTAAAGACAAGAATCCCAAAAAATCATTTCCTTTTCCTGTTTTGTTTTGAATCTGTTCATGAACTTTTTCAACTATTTCTGAAATAGAATTTATTTGTTCAAAAGTAAGGCCATGCTCATCACCTATAATACGGGACATCATATTATTATAATCCAGCCTTATTTTCATGGAATTTTGCCAGTCAGGATCCAGATAATATTTCATAGGTTAATTTTCTCCATATTTTTTATGAGCTTCATCTATTTTATACCAAATTTTAAGTTGATATATATAGCTAAATAGAAAAAAATCTTATAACCATTGATAAATATAAATTAACTAAAAAATAAAGGTTACTTAAGAAATTACTTTTAAAAATTTTCTATATATAAAGAAATTATGTAGAGAATAGCGGAGAGTTATCATGTCTGGAAAAAAAATAATTTCGTCTTTAATTACCGGTTTATTTCTTAGCCTTACGATAGGTTGTGGACAACAGGATTTATCTGTTATTCCGTTACCAGAAAATGTAAATACCTTTGCGGCCCCAAAAACATCTTATTCAACTCAAAAGTTAACTCTGGCAACATATAATATAGAAAACTTATTTGATGGTATTCAGAATACAGGAAAAGATCCTGAAACAGCAAAACCAGAGGCACAAAAAAAGGCTCTTGGAGAAGCAATTCATAAATTGAATGCAGATGTAATTGCGATGCAAGAAGTTGAATCCAAAGCGACTTTAAAGCAATTTGTAGCTAAATATCTTTCTGATATGAATTATGAAGTAATTCTGATTGAATCCAGTGACCACAGAGGAATTGATGTGGCAATTCTTACACGTTTACCAATTCTTGATTTTAAGAGTAACAGAAATGTAAAATTTAATATTCCCGGAAATGAACCTGGAGGTTTTAGCAGAGATCTACTTCAAGTCAGATTAAAAGCTAATAATAATTATATCTTTACTTTATTTGCCACTCATCTTAAGTCACAGCATGGTGGTGATGAAGCTGATGTCAGAAGAGAGGCTGAAGCGATGAAAATACGCCAGTTAATCAGAGATTTTAGCAAAAAGAACCCAAAAGAAAATTATGTTTTTATGGGAGATTTTAATGATATATATAATTCAAAAGCATTGACCCCTGTACTTGATTCAAAGAAAAGTGGTTTAAATCTTCATGATATAGTAAATGAAGATTTAGGTGCAGGCCCTCAGGTATATAGTTATCATCCAATAAAATACAGATCAAGAATAGACTATATACTTGTTTCACCTAATATGCATAATGAATATGAAAAAAAATCAGTAAGTATACACAAAGGTGATGGTGAAGGTTCAGCTCCATTTTA
>CAYRDV010000112.1:0-15751 GCA_964422885.1 uncultured Candidatus Sericytochromatia bacterium | reverse complement strand
AGAAAACAATAATTCAGAAATTATTTCTTCTTTTAAGATTTCTTTGAAGGAGTGGAAACCAAATATTGCCCAATATGAAAAAACGAAAGATGATTCGATTCTGGAAAAAAGTTTTTTAAAAATACAGTCAATAATTGATGATTTAAGTGCCAATGAAAATAAAAGAAAAGAAATTACTGATGTCAGGAACTGGTTTAAATTTTCTGCCAGGGAACATTTCCGGGAAGATGGTAAATTATTTAAAATCTATGAAAGTACAGGCGAGCTTTCAGGTGGTGAAAAAGCACAGCTTACTTATACAATACTAGGCTCATCAATTGCCTATCAGTTTGGCATAAACCAGGATGGGAACGAAAGTAAGTCTTTCAGATTTATTACAGTAGACGAATCATTCAGTAATCAGGATGATGAAAAAGCTACCTATCTTATGGATCTTTGTAAACAGTTACATCTTCAGTTACTTGTAGTAACCCCGAATGATAAAACCCATATCGTTGAACCGTATATTTCGCATGTACATTTTACCCAAAGGCAAAATAACAGGCATTCTTTACTGTTCGATATGCCAATAGTTCAATATATAGAAGAACGGGAAAAGTGGAATTTATCTTCTGAAGAAAAAGTCTGAATCAGGATTTAAAAATTGTCAGAATCAGGATTTACCAGATTTGGGATATTTTCAGGATTAAGAGGAAGAATAAGGTAAATTTTTCTTATCCTATTAATCCTTTAATCCTGGCTATCCTGATTCTGACAGTATAATGAACAAAAATATGGGATTACTCATACCCCAGAATTTTTATGGCAGACAGATAATCAGGATTAGAGATAAATTTTTGATATAAATCCTTTTCCATATTTTTTCTGGGGAGAGGGGTAATCTCTGTTATTCCTCTGCGTGGATTATGATCCCCGGTAATTGTCCGGTAATTTTTCCAGCGTGTTTTATAAATTTCACTATACTCTATATCAAGTCGTTCAGATAATATTTGTAATTCATTATCCGGCTGTCTTGTAAAATCTTCATATCTGGTAAAACCAATACTGAAAGCCTTTTCGGCAAATCTTAAATATCCTTTTAAAAAAACTTCCGGAGTTAACTGTTTTACCAGTGAAGAAGTGAGGCCTCTGAGGCTTAACCATTGATCCAAGGGGTGGCGTACCGTAAAAGTATGAATAACATTAAAATCCTGATTCAATATATTGTAAAGCATTAAGTCATAAGTCGCTCTGGGAACCCAGGGCAGTCCGATAAAATCAAGCTCATTCCAGTCACGGATTACCAGTATTTTATTCTTTTCCTGACATCTGGTGTAAATAAGTTTTATTGAATCAATAAAACTTATTCCATTTTTATTTTTAATTTCCAGAACATCTTCTTTTGATAACAGGTTAAACCACGCATAAGCCTGATTAAGAGGGTTTATCCAGATCCGATCTTTTTTTTCTTCGCCCAGAACATATTTCGCCAACGGATGTATTTCGCTTAAAAGAACAATATTATTAAGGCTTCCCAGGCATTTACAGATTACAGTTCCGCCGGAACGGGCCATGTGGTGTAATATCCGTAATGATGGCCTGGAAATATCTGATTTCAAAATAAATCCTCAATATTTAAACAAAAATTTGGAAACTTCAAATCTTAGATTCTGAATTATTAAATAATAATTCAGTTTATCATTATAAAGAACCATATTTTCAATATCTCCAAGTTTTTCATAACATAATGCGACCCCTTTGAGGCTGTTTAGCATATTTTCTTTTGGGGAGAAATTAAAATAAGGATAAAAATTTCCTTCATTTATTGCAGATTCAATTTGTAACCAGGATTCCAAACTTTTACCAAAATTATTTTTCAGAAATAATTTTTTTGCATTCATTTCTATTAACTGAACTGAATCTGGAAAATATTTTAGCCCGATTTTTATTATATTTTCAAATAAATCCCGGTCAATGTTAAAAATTGCTGAAAGAAAGTAAATAAAAGATAGATGAATATCCGGCGATTTATAAATTGTGTCAGGGGAAATTGTTTCTAAGAAATTTAAAAGCTCAGAAAATAGTAATTTTATCTTATTTATATCATTTTTTTTGAGATTATCCAGGATATTATCATAAAAGGAAAGTAGCTTTTTTTTATGGTAGTCAATTATTTCTTCAGAAAAGGTCATTTTTTGGTTTAAAGAATTGTTTAACAGTTATTCCAGGACTTTGAAATCCAGTTTCCACCAACCGTTAAAGGTTAATTGCAGATTTGGCAGGTTTAGTTCGAGGTAATAAAATTTCAGGTTATATATTCCTTTATCAGTTCGGATAAGATATTCAGTGCAAAACTTACCTAGTTTTTTATTAAAAATAACTTCCAGAATTTCATGATGTTGATTCAGAAACCAAAAATCAATAGGTAGTTGTATTCTAGGTTCATATTGAACCTTAACAACTTTTTTGATTAATTTAGTTTTGCCTGAATGAATTCTATCTAAAATTTCACCTTGATTTAACATATCGACCTACCCTTTAACTAGAGACTATCTTATCAGAACTCTACCATATAAGGTTTCCAGAAGTTTTTAAGATTAAAAGTCCAAGTCTTATTAACTAAGATTATATCACGAAACATGCTCTAGTTTTTCTGTCTGTGATCAAAAAATGAATTTTGTTTATCATAATTACTTTTCATAATTTTTCAATTTCTTCAAAAAGCATACCTTTATCTTTAAGGTTTTTAGCTATCTTTTCAGCTTTTTCTTGTTAACTTTCTAATTATTTTAAACTATAAATGATATAATAATTCTATAGAAAAGTAACCTTTATTTTATTAAAGAAAGGTATTTAAAATTTGTCAGTACAACTTGGAACATCTATTGGTAAATTTGAACAGTCCGATGGTAAATTCAAAGATATAAAAGTTAAAAGCGATCAAGGCACTTTTGATAATCTTGACGCTGCAAAACAAAAGGCGAAACAAACTTCTGCTTCACCTACAGAAGATGCTGTGATAGTAAAAGAAAAAGGACAATTTCATGTTTACGGAACTGATGAAATTACTTCAGACACCAAAGGAAACAGACTGCTTACAGCTTTAAAAGTTCATGATACTCAGCCAAATATTTGCAATTTTTCTGTTACTCAGAGAAATGTAAAACAAGGGACACCAACTAATGAAGAATTTGTAGTACCTCAAAATACTGCAGTGAGAGCTAATAATGATGCGGCGTTGAATACTCTGGCATATGTTTCATCACTTGGCACTTTGGGACAGGGCATTGCTGCCAGTAATAAAGCTGAAGGTGTTTCTTCTTTGGCAAGAAGTATTACTGCTTTACCGGGAGTTGCTCTAAACCGGATAATTTCGCCATCATCAATAGACACACCTGAAGATGTCAGAAAAATTGCCAGAAATACAAAAGCATTAGGATATGGAAATTGCCAGGAACAGGCTTGTGTTGTTGCCCAACATTTAAAAGAGCAGGGTGTGGAAAATGTAGAAATAGTTGGTATTAAAAACCATGCCTTTGTCGTAATTGGCCGTGATCCTATGTCTTCTCTCAGTGATCCAAAAAGCTGGGGACCAGCTTCTGTAATATGTGATCCGTGGTATGGGCAGGTTTTTCATCCTTCAGATATTCAAAATAAACAAAATAATCAGGGAAAGGTCCCTGACATTTTCCCGGTTGTAACATTACCCAACTGAATTAATTTTTCAGATACACTACCGTAATTCCTTCGCCTCCCTCATAATAATCTCCGCTTCTAAAGGAGCTGATATACGAAGACCTCTGCAAAAAATCCCGAACGGCATTTCTCAGTGCTCCTGAGCCTTTACCATGAATTATGTAAATAGGGCTGTATCCTGTTAATGAAGCTTCATCCATAAATTTTTCAACTATTTCCAAAGCTTCTTCAACATATAAACCTCTTAGGTCACACTCATTAAATGAATTTCTGTAGGTGTCACTTTTTTTTTCTTTAACCGTTTTAACTTTAGTGGCATTTCCTTTATTTTTTAACTGCCGGACTTGCTGCTTGAGCTCTTTACTTTCTACATGACTTAAATCTGTCGTATCGATTGTCAATTTTAAAGGACCTGCCTGAACTTCAACTTTTCCATCTTTTGGCTCGGAAAGAATCTGAACGAGCTGCCTTAGTCTTGCCAGATAAAAGTAATCACCTTTAATAATGCCGGGGATGCTTTTGGTTATTTTGGCCGAACTTAATTCTTTTTTATATCTGCCTTTAATTTTTTCGGAAATATCTTCAATTTTTTTTCTTGATATTTCTGCCTGCTGAGAAGTTTTATCTTTTTGTAAGTCTCTTACGATGTCCCTTATTTCTTCAAGTGAGTTTGCTATATCCATTTCAAAATTCTGATATACTTTGTCTTTAATTTTTTGTTCTTTATCTTCAAGCTTGGTGAATTTTTCTTTATATTCCTCATCTTTTTTTCTTAGTGCCATACTCAGATTTTCCAGACTGGTACGTTCTTCTGTCAGGCGATTATATTCTTTTTCAAGTTTTTCTATCGAGGCTGATATATCTTTTTCCTCACCACTTAATAATTCACGGGCCCGCTGGATAACTTTGGTGCCAATACCAAGCCTTTTTGCGATATGAAGAGCATTGCTTTTTCCCGGTACACCAAGTAATAACCTGTATGTAGGAGATAGGGTTTCCAGGTCAAATTCGACAGAGGCATTTGAGATACCAGGATAATTATAGGCCAGTGTTTTCAGTTCTCCGTAATGAGTGGTAACAACTATTTTTGCTTTTTTTTCTCTTAGCTCTTCAATTATTGCCTGAGCTATAGCGGCTCCTTCACTGGGATCTGTACCTGTACCTATTTCATCAAGGAGTATTAGCGAGTCTTTACCAGCAGAATTAATAATCAGATTAATGTTAACAAGATGCCCGGAGAATGTGGATAGATTTTGTTCAATACTCTGTTCATCACCAATATCTGCAAGAATCTTATCAAAAAAGGCCATTTCTGATTCAGTTTTAGTTGGAAGGTAGAGGCCAGCTTTGACCATCAGAGCACATAACCCAAGTGTTTTTAAGGTAACTGTTTTTCCACCTGTGTTAGAGCCTGTAATAACCAGTGTGTCAAAAGATTTTCCAAGTAAGATGTCTACAGGAATAACATTATCTGCTCCTTTTTGGGAAATTAATACCGGATGCTTTACTTTAAATAAATCGATCAGCCCATAATTATTGATATAAGTTTTTTTGGCATTGATTGAGAGGCAATAATTTGCTTTAGCAACTATCACATCTACTTCTGTCATTTTATCAACTGTTTCAATCAGCAGGCTGATATCCGGAATAATTTTTTCTCCTAATTGCCGTAGAATTTTTTCAATTTCCAGCTTTTCTTCCAGAAATTTTTTCGCCAGTTTATTATTATCATCAACAATGGAAAGTGGTTCAAGATAAACAGTAGCACCACTTTGTGACTGATCCTGGACAATTCCTCTGATATGGCCTTGTGATTCAGTTTTGACTGGTATAACATAACGTCCGTTTCTCTGGGTGATGATACTTTCCTGAATAATATTTTTATACCTTGGTTCCTGAATCATTTTTAACAGATCATCTCTGATATTTTGTTGGATATTTTTGATGGAAACTCTGATTCTGGCTAACTCAGGGCTGGCAGAATCCAGTACAGAGCCATCAGAAGCAAAGGAATGTTCTATTTCATCTTCTAATTGCTGATTGGTATAAAGCGGAAAAATAATTGCATAAAGAGAACTATCTTCAGGTAATTTGGCAACAATAAATTTTTTCAGCAATCTTGTTGCCCTTAGAGTTGAAGCGATATCCAAAAATGTTGTTCCCTGTAATACAGCTCCTTTTGATAATTCATCCAGAGCTTTTTTTATGTTTCTGATACCCCCTATAGGAATGCTTCCCTCACTGTCAATCAAAGATAAGGCTTCAGTTGTCTGTTTCTGCATTTCAATGGCATCTTCATAAGCTATGGCCAGTGGTAAATTGATACAAAGCTCTTTACCCAGCTCTGAAGCTGCTTTTCTGGCCAATTCCTCAAGCACAAGATGCCACTCTAAAGTACTTTTACTATTTAAATCAATCATTAATATTTAGATTCTCATTTAGCATAAATATAATAATTTTACAAAATTTTTTAATAATGAGATGTCGATTATAACGAATATTTAATAAAGCTTGTATAATAGATTTAATATTCTCAGAGTAAAATAGTTATAAATAGTAAATTAACCTGTCCATTTTACATGCGTGTAACTTATAATGTAATACGAAAGTAAAAGATAAAAGAGACAATAATAATGACAAAGCATACTTTCATGGTGGGTTCAAATAAAATTGAATTAAATCATGGGAATCAAATTCTTGGAAGAAGTACTGATAATGAAATAACTATCAGTGAGCCTTCCTTATCTTCAAGACACCTGCTTATTTCTAACTTTGACAATTATATTGAAATAATAGATTTAAACAGTAGTAATGGTACTCTAATCAATAATAATAAAGTTATTCCCTTTAAATCAATCAGGATTAATGGTGGCGATAAATTAACCCTGGGTAAACTGGCAATTGATTATGTACATGAGTCTGTCGTTAAACCAATGCTGCCAATGCCAAATATTCCTAAAGGTCTGGGTGATATTAGAGGTGATGTTACAGTTCTGGCGAAATTTGATCCTAAATTATTTTCTATCGCTACTGAAACAGCAACTAAGGATATGAACCTTATTCAGCAGGCGAATAAAAGACTGGCATTTCTTTATTCATTCGGGCAAAAAATCGGTAATATTCTAGAAATAAGAGAACTGTTCTCTAATCTTCTGAAAGAAATATTTGAAATTTTTAATGCCGCTGATCGGGCTTTGGTTTTCTTATTAAAGGATGGTGAAATGCAGCCGGAAATTTTTATGAAGGAAGGAAAAGAGTTACCTACAAATATGGCAACTTATTCCAAAACAATTGTGGCAATGGCATCCAGTGAAAAGCAGGGTTTTATTGCTTCTGATCTGGGAAGTGGTCAGGATATTGACAGATCAAAATCTATTGTCATGCTTAATCTTCAGTGCACAATGATTGTTCCTTTTCTGGTGGACAATGAGTTATTTGGGTTATTGCAACTTGATTCGACAAAGAAAATAAATGCTTTTACTGAAGAAGATTTACAAATGCTTTCCGGTATCAGTAATCAGGTTGCAGTAAATATCAAAAATAAGCAGCTAATCAGTGAAATGAATAAACAGGCCAAAATAAAGAACTCTCTTGAACGTTATCTCGGCCCTAAAATGGTAACTCACTTAATCGATAATAAAATTAATCTTGATCAGGAAGGTGAAGAAAGGCTGGTTTCTATCTTATTTTCTGATATCAGAGGTTTTACCCCATTGTCAGAAAGATTAAAGCCAAAGCAGGTAATTGAAATACTGACAATTTATTTTAGCCGGATGACCCAGATAATTTTTAAATATGATGGTTTTATCGATAAGTTTATTGGTGATGCCATTTTTTGTATTTTTGGTATCCCTTTATTCCAGGGTAATCATGCTGAACTGGCTGTTAAAGCCGCAGTGGAAATGCTAAAAGAACTGATAAAAATGAATGAGGAAATATTTGGGCCGATGGATATTGAGCTTAAAGTTGGTATTGGGATAAATACCGGAAATGTTGTTTATGGAAATATTGCTTCAATGGACAGACCAGAAGTTACTATTCTTGGTGACAGTGTAAATACTTCAGAAAGACTTTGCTCACTTGCAAAGGGCGGACAGATTTTAATTTCTGAGGAATCGACAAAATATCTGAAAGAAACTTATCCGATGGAAAAACTGGGTTTATTGCGTCTAAAGGGCAAAGAAGAAAAAGTAATGGTTCACTCTATCGCTCTTTAAAGGGCTGTCCAATAAGTTCTGGATTTGGGGTTAATACTCACAGGGGCCCCACCTTGTGGGGAGTTATTTATTAACAATCTATTTGAAATTAATATTAATTCATTAAGTTTATCTTAAGTTGTTATTTTAGTTTTAATTAAAAATATTGAGCGGACTATAAGATATTTTAGGGATTAGCGATTAATTTTGATTTTGCTTATTAAGGATAACAAATAGAGATTTAATACAAAATTTAATTAAGAAATGTTATAATAATTAATTAGAAAGATCTTGATAAGAATATTATAAAATTCGTAGATCAAATAAGTTCAATTGTCAGTTAATCCATAGTAAAGAATCTTTAGTTATAAGATTTGGTGGTTAATTTGAGTAATCTGGAAAATATAGAGGAACCAAATTTCTATAAGTTGCTAAATGTTCCTCATGAGGCTGAAATAGAAGATATCATCAAAGCCTATCATGAGGCCTGCAAAAAATTTTCCATTTTTCCATATGCTTCCGAAGGTGAAATAAAAAAATTAAATGATAATTTTTCTATCTACAAAAAAGCCTATAATACTTTAACTTCTGAAGAAGAAAGAAAAAAGTATGATTTAAAATTAAAGGTCTCAAATAATAAAATTTCTGATACCACTGATTTAAATCCTGAAGATACCATTCAGGAGCAGGTAAATGAACCGGATTACAGGTTTAACTTTAACCGTGTAAAAGAAGGTATCGAATATCAAATGCTGGAAAAAGCAAAAAAATACCTTGAAGATGAAAAATATCATGAGGCAATTAATTTATTCCGAAAATTAATTGAGTTAAATAATAAAGAAGCTACTTATCATAGTTATCTGGGTTTGACTCTAATGGTAAAAGGCTGGGATATGTATGCACAGGCTGAGTTTAGAAATGCTCTGGAATGTAATCCTAATGATCCCATTGCTTTAAATTATTATAATAATCATTATCGCTTTACAAATACATTAAATCCTGACGTACTGCAAAAAGTAAATGAAAAGCCTAATAAAATTAATTTTTTTGCAAAAATAAAAACATTTTTAACCAGGAAAAACTAATCGGTTTAGGTCATTTTCTTATCTTAATTTATTAGTATTAACTTTGGAGTTAATACTAACAGGGGCCCCTTTAGGGGAGTTATTCACATCAGGAAGATTGATACTGATATCATTACCACTGTCAGTACTGCTACAGGCTCTGTTATCATAAGGCGGCAAGTTTTTATTAAAAAGTGAAGCATGTTTTAATCTGTTAAATTCTGAATTATAGAAGCCCGCAATTTGGGATGATTTAATTATTAAAGTATTTTCATTATTATTATTTTCCGCATTTTTTGAAAAATTATAAGAACCTGTTATTACAGTTTTATTATCAATAATAAAGGCTTTATCATGAAGCAAAGCCTGATTCCCATCTATTAAAACAGGTATTTTATTTTGAACAAAAGCAAAATATGATGAATATTTGCTGATCATACAACCATCAAAAATTCCTTCAACCTTTACTCCAGCCTGAACTTTGTCCAGAAGAAGCTGTTGAATATCTTTATCAGTTAAAGAAAAAGCCATAAATTTTATACTTTTTTTTGCACTGTTCAAAGCCTGAATTACAGCATCCTTTGTGCCACCACCGGGTGAAAAATATACATTTACATCCACCCCTTCAATATTTACATGTGGATAAGGAATTTCATGAGGATTTGGGCTAAGCATACCCTGATCAAAAAGTCTTTTAAATTCTGCTTTATAATTTGCTGCTAATTCAGGTGACTTAATCATCAGAGAATTATTATTATCTCTATACATTGAATAACTGGTTAAATTCATTGAACCAGTTAAAACAACAGTATCATCCATTATAACAAACTTATTATGCATAAATGCGGATCTTTTATCTTCTTTTATTTGTATTCCTGCTGCTTTCATTTCTTCAAGTATTTTTCTGGGAACATCAGGATTATTTTTTTCACCTGTATTATCAGAATCAGTAATGATTCTTACTTTAACCCCTCTTTTTTGAGCATCTATCAAAGTATGACAAGTACTTGGTTCTTCAATATCAAATATTGCTATATCAAGGCTTTTTTTGGCAGTATCCATTATTTTTCTAAATAATTTATCTGGATTATCTGGAGCGGCTCGCCCTATTTTTTCATTTTCTTCATATAAACCTTTATAGGCAGTATTAAATTTAACGGCAAAATTACCAAACTTATGAGAAAAAGAATCAACAAAACTGTCCTGTTGAAAAAAATTGTCAGGTTGGATAAAATTATCCGGCTGCGAACAGCCTGCTGAACCCAATGTAATTAGGGTCGCCAGGATTTTTTTGGCAATGCTTTTAATCATTTTATTTTCTCAGATGAAAATATCTCTACTCTATATAAAGATTGTAGTTAAAACAACAGGATTCTTTCTTAACCTATGTTTATATTAAGATTTATTTTTGGTTAATTATTTGAAATTAAAAGTATCAGACCTTTGTCTTCTATAAAAATACCATTTTTATCCAGGCCATAAATTGTGTATTTTGAATAATTTTCAGTTGGCTGCGAGCGCCTGTAAATTACCTGACCTTTACAATTGGTACCACCTGTTCCTGCGTATGTTACATTATTCCAACTTGTCGGTTCATTTGGGGTAAATTCAGCTACAGAATTACCAACACCAACATTACCATTTGTTGTATTCTGGGCAGTAAGTGGAACACCTGTAATCGGGTTTCTATAGGTTTTATCATAATCGTTGGCGATAGCCTCAGCACTAAACTCATTAGGAAAACGGGGATAACGTCCACCCCAATCGACACCATAAGTTTCCAGCATCACCTGAAATGTATGCATGTTGGATTTTATCGATGAAATTCGTGCTCTGTCCTGAGCTGCAATAAAATTTGGTAAAGCTATTGCTACCAGAATACCTATTATTACAATAACAACCATTAATTCAATAAGGGTAAACCCTTTGTATTTTTTCTTTAGCATAAATCATTGCCTTTAAATTTCCCTTGGTTTAATTATTCAATTCCCAGAAATTTGAATTTATAAACAAAAAATTGAAAAATAATTTATAAAATTTGACATTTTTTGAAAATAAATACAATACCTTGACTATTTTAAAATTCATAAATTTATAGGTTTAACTTTTTAGATAGCTTCCATTTGATTTAAAAGATTTGTAGCTGGGTTTACATATAACATATGCAGTGACTTCTCTATACATTTTTGACATGTCTGATGTTCATATTTCTTTTTTTGTAACTCACTATGAGGTAAATCCATAAAATTAAGGGAAATGTTATTTTTTTGTTCATAAGTAACGCAGCAAAGGGCAACACTTCCGTCAGCATTAATTGCCATTTGATTTGCCCGGAGAGTACAATCTAAGTCTTTGAATTGTACTGCAATGCTCATTACATCTTCAGGTTTTAATACCAGAAGATCTATCAGTTTTAAATCTTCTGCGGATAATTTACTTTTATCTTCAAAATAAGTAAATATTTTTTCAAGTGGTGAAAAGTGTGCCCATGAAGGTTTAAACAAAAATCCTAATTCAAGGCATAATTCTTTCATTTTATGGTAGTCTTCACCCTGATTATGAAGATATCTATGGTAAGCGACTTCCACTCTGGTTTTGGAATTTTGCCTGTTGAGTTCTTCACGCAGTGTATGCATATTTGCTTTAACCGTTTCAATATTACCTTTTTTGTGAGTAACTGAATAAACCGGTTGATAAAATCCTGAAAGAGATATCCTGATTTCTGCCGGCTTTGCTTTAATAATGGCTTCAAGGTTATTAATTTTATTAAGATTAGTTGAAATAATACAGGTTAATCCAAAACTGTTTACTAATTTTATAAATTTTGGCAGCTCAGGGTGTAAAAAAGGTTCAGACCAGTTATACAAAGCAATAACGGATATAGTAGTTTCACTGATTGCTTTTTTGATAATCTGAGTAAACAAATCAAAGCTCATCAAACCTGAATATTTATCAGGGTCATTAAAATTTGCTACCGGACATGACGGGCAGCGAAGGTTACAGACACCAAGAATATCTATCCAGTAAATAAATGGCTGTTCATTTTCAATCATATGAAAAATTATAATGATCCTATCTGAATAATATAATTTAAATTATATGTTACTTCCTGCCAATCTTGTATTGTTTAACTGCAAATTATTCTCCGGTATATTTATCGTTGTATAATGAAAGAAAAGGTGTTTATGGCACTATTTAAGATAATTTTTAGTAGGAGATACAATACAATTATGACTGGAAAAAATGAAGCATATATTAAAAGATTAGCAGAAGAGATTAAAGGAATAAAAACAGCAATGGTTACAACTATTGGTCTTGATGGTCTTTTCCGCAGCCGGCCGATGATTGCACAAAAGCATGAATTTGATGGGCATCTGTGGTTTTTTAGTCACTTATCTGATGAAAAAATAAAAGAAGTAAAAAATGATAACAGAGTCGGGGTAACTTTTGTTTCACCAGTTAATAATAACTGGGTGGCTATATCGGGAACAGCAGAAGTTTTAAATGATAAAGAAACAATGGCAAAAATGTGGCATTCAGAATTAAAAAAATGGTTTCCACATGAAATAAATGAGCCCGATATTGCTCTTTTAAAAATAACTGCTCATAAGGGCGAATACTGGGAAGCAAATCAGGGTGTAATTGTTCAACTGATTGAATTATTTGTTGAAGTTTCTCAAAATTCAAATTATCAAGTAACAAAACACGAAAATCTTAATCTGGATTAAACTTGTAGGGGCTTGGTTAATCAAGCCCCTACTAAATTATTTTATAGAAGATGATTCTGTTAAAGACTTCATAAATTCTTCAAGATCCACCAGTTGTTCGTCAGATAAACTCAGAGATTTTATCAAAACGGACTTATGAGGATCTTTTCCATTTGTACCATCATTGTAAAAAGATAAGACTTTGCTCAGTTTTTCATAAATTCCATTATGCATATAAGGTGAAGTTTCTGTAATGTTTCTCAGAGAAGGGGTTTTGAATTTTCCCCAGTCTTTAGGGTCTTTTGTAACATTAAATCTGCCCAAATCCTCTTTTTCTGTGCCTTCATAAGTAAGAGTAAGATTATGGAATTTATTATCAGTAAAGTTAGCTCCACTATGGCAATTCATACATCTTCCTTGAGTCCTGAAAACATGTAAACCTCTGATAGAAGAATCTGAAAGGGCATTATGATTACCTTTTACAAACTGGTCAAAAGGGCTTTGGTTTTTAGTTACCACAGTTCTTTCAAATGTTGCCAGAGCTTTGGTAACATATTCAATATTAATTCTATCTATACCATATGCTTCTTTAAATTTTTTCTGGTAAGCTGGTATTTTATTAAATGTTTCTTCAATAAACTCAGGGGTAGCGTGCATTTCATTTGGATTGGTCAAAACTGCCACAGCCTGATCTTCCAGACTTTTTGCCCGTCCATCCCAAAAAAAAGTAGTATTGTAGGCAAGATTTAAAATACCTGGTGAATGTCTTTTTAGAGGGGTATCCAGATGACCTGTAGGTAATTCTTTGGCATCAGCCCATCCTTTAGCCGGATTATGACAGGTTGCACATGAAAGAGCATTACTGCCTGATAATCTTTTGTCAAAAAAAAGTGCTTTGCCTAATTCCGCTCTTTTGGGAGAATACTGGTTATCTGATGGAAATTGGACAGCAGGCAGGCTGGTAATCTCATCATATTCTACACCTTCTTTTATTTCAATTTCAGCTTTGGGCCACTGAGACTGAGGTTTACTATATAAAACTCTTAATTCATCAGCTTCTTTTTTTCTTTGTGCCGGAGTTTTATGAGATGATTTTAATGAATTTTCCGATATAGACAGCAAATTGCTTTCCGGGGTTATAAGCGGACTAAAATCAGATTGTTCCTTACATCCACTAATAGAGATGACTAATAATGAAGCAAATACTTTATAATATATTTTTCTCATATCAAAGTTTTGATGAAATAAAAATTAAATATACATTATATATAGGTTATATTATAGTTAATCTTGCTAAGATTATAAATAGTCTGATATTGAATCGATAAGAGATTTTGTTAAATTAAAAGAGGGCTAAAAAGTTATGACTAACAAACCTTATAGCGAATTAAATGATACTGAGTTAAAAGAAATTTTAGAAAAAGCAGAAAAGAATAGTATCAGAATTATTGTGGACAGATGCCTGATGATAGAGCACAGGAGATTAGGATTATAAAATGAACAGACCAAGAGTGGTGATTCTGGGAGGTGGTTTTGGCGGTTTAAATGCAGCTAAAGCCTTAAAAAATGCTAATATAGATATTATTCTTGTTGATAAAACAAATCACCACCTTTTTCAACCATTATTATATCAGGTTGCTACAGCAGCACTTTCTCCCGGAGATATTGCCCGTCCAATCAGGTCTATTTTAAAAGAGCAGAAAAATACTCAGGTAATTCTTGATGAGGTTACAGCAATTGATAAGGAGGCTCAAAAAGTAATTTTAAAAAATGAAGGAAATTTGAGTTTTGATTATCTAATAATTGCAATAGGAGCAAGACATTCATATTTTGGGCATGATGAATGGGAAGATAATGCACCTGGCCTAAAAACTATTAGTGATGCTTTAAAAATAAGAGAAAAAGTGTTACTTTCTTTTGAAAAAGCTGAAATAACAGAAAGTGAAAAAGAACGGGAGAAGTATCTTACTTTTGTCATTATTGGTGGTGGGCCTACAGGAGTAGAAATGGCCGGAGCTGTTGCTGAAATAGCCAGAAAGACTATGACTAAGGATTTTAGAAATATTGATCCATCCCAGGCAAAAATTATCCTGATAGAAGGAGCTCCACGCCTTTTAAGTGCTTATCCTGAGGATTTAACTGAATATACCAAAAAAAGCCTGGAAAAAATGGGCGTGAAAGTAATGGTAAGTACAAGAGTAACTGATATAGGCCCTGATGTGGTTAATATTGATAGTGAAATAATTAAAACTACAAATATAATCTGGGCAGCAGGAAATAAGGCTTCACCTGTTTTATCCTCACTTGGCTCAGAACAGGATCGGGTAGGAAGAGTGATGGTTGGAGCTGATTTAACGATACCCAATTTTTCAAATATATTTGTCATCGGGGATGCTGCCAATGTCATTGGAAATGATAACCATCCCTTACCTGGACTTGCCCCGGTGGCTATGCAGGAAGGTAAATATGTGGCAAAAATAATTAGCTTAAATATCGCCAAAAATATGAGAGAGCCTTTTGAATACTTTGATAAAGGGACAATGGCAACTATTGGCAAAGCAAGGGCGGTAGCGCAAATAGGGAAACTGAAGTTTAAGGGCTTTATTGCCTGGTTATTATGGATTTTTATTCATATCATGCTGCTGATCGGGTTCAGAAACAAAATAATAGTAATGATGGAATGGCTGTGGTTCTATATATCAAATCAGCGTCCGGCAAGACTCATTGTTCATAATGATAAAAAGGATATTAATTAAAAATCAATTTTAAAGATATTAAAGTTAACTGCTGTTTCCTTTTCTCTGGTAAATGGATCATATCTTACACCAGCAGTAACGCTAATTGGTATACCCATCAGATCTACTTCTATACCGCCTCCGGCTCCTAAATCAGTCATATGATTTCCAGCTTCACCGCCATTAATGCCACCGGCTGTAACACCACCAATTAAACTAAATGGTCCCCAAACATTATATTTAAGGTTTGCACTGGCAACAGCATAAGAAGTACCACGTTCACTACCATCAGATGCTCTGGCATAAACTGGTGGTGTTGTAATGCTGTTGAACTTTTGGTAATATGGAAGATTGCCAACCTGACCACCTGCATT
>CAYRDV010000111.1:14347-15836 GCA_964422885.1 uncultured Candidatus Sericytochromatia bacterium | reverse complement strand
TCCTTCAGATTATATCCGGGCTTGCCGAAGCATATGCTCAACTGGCCAAAATTGAAATTGAAAAAATAAATGATAAAGAAAAAACAAAAAAAATTAACTCATTACTAAAACAAGGGGAATTCCTACTTGCACAGCATTCTCCGATAAACATTTTACCGGAAAAAAAAGAATATTATAATTTTTATTTTAGTTATGCCTGTTTTTATTCCCTAAAAGCTGAAATTAAGCATAAACTTAATCAGGACTTTGAAAATTACCTTGATCTTTGTGGTAGAGGGCTACAGGAAGCGGTTTATGGTAATATTAAAAATAAATCAGGTCAGTTTGCAAGAGATTTTAATGATGCAAAAGATAAAGAATTAATTTTTTATGTAAAAAGCAGGGCTGAGGAGTTGAAATATTTAGAATAATTAAATATGATTAAAAGAATTTCCTGGAGCAAGTGACCAGGCCCCTCTAGAAATCATTTATAACAACAGGAGTATATAATGAAAAAAATATTAAAGAGAGTGCTTAAGACAATTACTTTACTTATTATTGCAGTAAATATTAATGCCTGTTCTACATTACTTAAATTACGCAGTTCACCCTCAGAAAATGCCTTTATTTCTATGAAAACAAATAATAAGGATACTATTGCTTATTCAGTAAAGTCGGATTTACCGGATCAGTTTGAGCAAAGAGGATTTATTATTCCTTTTAATAAATCATTCAGGGAAAATATCGGAAATTATTTTCAAATCAGATTTAATAATTTAAGAGGGATAGATACTAATGAACATTCCGGTTTTGAGATCAATTTTCATATAAAGGAATTAAATATTGCTGCCAATTATGAGCCAAACTGGGGAAGTGCTATTTTATCAGGCCTTGCTGACAAAAAGGATTCTAATCTAGAAATTGGAAAATACTCTATTGATGCAAAAGTCCTGGTAAATGTAAAAATTACCCGTAATTCAGAAATTATCGGTGAAAAAAATATCATTGTGGATACAAATTATGTTAAACATGTAACAGAAAATGAATCCTATACATATGTTGAAACATCATATGAACAGGCATTGAATGAAGCAATAAGCAAGAGCATAATTTATATTGATAAGTATATTTCCTCTTTGGATATTTAATTTTTAAATTGGAAGGTAAAATTAGATGAATAAGAAAATTCTACTGATTCTGGTATTATCCGGCTTAAGTTTAAATAGCTGTGATCTAAAAGGAGATTTTTATTCATTGCCAAAATCCTCTTCAAAAGCAAAAACTGTTCCTAATAAAGAAGTACGTGGTCCAACCGGTGGAGGGGCTGGAGGAGGAATTATTGTTGTTGAAAAAAATGGTATACCATTGCCAAATAAAAAATATGATATTTATCTCCAGGAAAATGGCGGTAAAGAAAAACTTCAGTCAGGTACAACCGATTCCAATGGAAAAATAATTTTAGCCGAAAGCAAATTACCAGCTGAAAAAATTGAAAAGTTACAAAATGGCT
>CAYRDV010000111.1:6021-14337 GCA_964422885.1 uncultured Candidatus Sericytochromatia bacterium | reverse complement strand
ATATATTTAGGAGATATAGGATAAATATAACCTAATGGCTCTTTAAAAATTATTATTGAAACCTATGAAGGTAATACTAAATCAGCAGCAAAAGGACGGATCATCATTGATAATGATTCTGAAAATGAAATGACTATCTCTGCTGGATAAGTAAAAAGTACCTTACCCATTATCTTCAAAAAAAATTCTGTATTTTTGAGTTTCCAGATCATCATATTGTCCGGATTTTACGGCCCAGATAAATGAGCAAAGAAGTATCAGACCCACAAATAACATTACCGGGAGCATAAAATATAATATACTCATCGTTATTTTCTCCCTGCGATTCTGGTTGTATTAAATAAAACCATTAATGAGCTTAAAGGCATTAATATGGCAGCTGCCAATGGTGATATATATCCCGTTGCTGCCACAGGAATAACCAGTAGGTTATATATCAAAGAAATGAGCATATTCTGCTTAATTTTATCATTGATATTAAAAGCCAGTTTAACCGTGTCCAGAATCGAGGAAAAATCCTGATTTAAAATTACTATATCTGCATTCATATTTGCCAAATCATTATTTGCACACATCGCAATCCCGACATCAGCCTGCACCATTGCCGGAGCATCATTAACCCCATCTCCAATCATTGCTACTTTAAATCCTTGTTTTCTCAATTTGGCAATATAATCTGATTTCTGGTCAGGTAAAACTTCACTGATGACATTAGGAATTCCTAATTGTTTTCCTATATTTTCAGCGATTTGTTTTTTATCACCAGATAAAAGAGTTAGTTCAATTCCTTTGGATTTAAGTAATTTAATGGTTTCAAAAGTATTATCACGTATTTTGTCCTTTAGGATAAAATACCCCAGTAAAGTATCCTTACTACCAATGAAAATCATTGTTTCCCAAAAATCATTACTTGAAATATTTACATGAATTCCATTTTCCTGCAAAAAAGATTTATTGCCAATAAAATACTCAACCTTATCCAGAAGTCCTTTTACCCCTTTCCCAGGATAAGAAATAAAATCTGTAGCTTTTTTCAGGTTCACTTTCCTGATATTTGCTTCGGTAACAATTGTAAATGCGGTTGGATGTTCAGAATATCGTTCAATAGCCGAGGCAATTTCCAGTAACTCATTTTCTGTCAGACTAGTTAGAGGTTTAATGGTAGTCAATTTCATTTTTCCAGACGTAACAGTACCTGTTTTATCAAAAACCATATGATTAATTTTGGTAAGATTTTCAAATGCATCAGAATGCTTAAATAAAATACCCTTATTTATACCAATAGAACTCCCCAGACTTATAGTAACAGGCATTGCCAAACCAAGGGCACAGGGGCAACTTACAATTATAATTGAGATCGCAGTAAGCATTGCAAAATCAGGATTACTTTTTACATAATAAAAATAGACAGAAATAGCAATAAAAATAACACTAATAATAAAAACATGGGCTACTTTATCTGCTAATGTTTGCCTTTTTGAGCGTTTGGCACCGATATTTTCCACCAGATTTATTATTTGTTTTAAAGTTGTATCAGATCCAATTTTAGTTGCCCTAAAATAAAAAGAACCCTCAATATTAATTGAACCTGCAAGTACAAAATCTCCTTCTTTTTTACTTATTGGCTTACTCTCACCTGTAATAAGAGATTCATTAGTATGACTTTTTCCATGAACAATTATCCCATCAACGGGAATTTGCTCACCAGCTTTAACCAAAATTATATCATCCAGGTGCAATTCATCTGTATGTACAAGAATTTCTTGGCCCTCCTTAAAAATAGTAGCTTGTCTGGGATAAACTTTTACAGCCAGCTCAGCTTTATTAAAAATCTTTTGCTGAACTATTGCTTCAATATAACGACCAAGAATTATTAAAAAAAGAAACATATTTAAACAATCAAAATAAACTGGCTGGCGATAAGTAAGAGTACCCCAGAGGCTATAAGAATAAATAAGAAATGCTCCTGTAAAAATAGTAGAGTCCATTGTAAGAACTCCATATCTGAGTGTATTAAACATTCCTTTTAAAAATGGTTTTATCGTATAAAAAAATATTGGTGTACTGATTAATAAAGCCATAAATTGTAAAATTCTGGCTGATGAATTATCAAGATCCTTTATGTAAGAAAAGTAGAAAGGTTCCGCAAGAAACATTGTGGCAATCATTCCAAAAGCAGAAATTACTAATCTTAACAAAAATCCTTTGTTTTTATTGGCAATTTTTAATTCTAAATTCATCTTTTCAACGGGAGTTGCCGGGTACCCTATTTTATTTAATGTATTGATGATATATTCCAAAGAAACTTTGTCATTTTTCCAGGTAATTTTTGCCCGATGAGTCGTAAAATTTACAAAAATATCAGTTATAGCCGGGATATTTCCCAACACCTTTTCAATGACCCAGAGGCAACTTGGGCAGTGAAGGTTATCAAGATATAGGATTATTGTATTTAAATCTTCTTTTTGTTCAATATACTGTTTTTTAAAAAGTTCACTGTCATAAGGGAAACTCTTTTTTTCCGGTTTTACTGGAGCTTCTGGTGAACATGGTCTATTTAGATAATATGATTCTGCTCCGACAGCATAGATCAGCTCACAGGCTGTCAGGCACCCATTACAACAAAAGTTTCTATTTTCCCCTTTTATTACCTGGTTAAAAGTTTTTCTGGCTGGTAAACCACAATGAAAGCAAAGGTTTTCAGAAGATGTTTTAATTAATTTACTGTTATTCTTTGCTTTTTCTTCCATTTATCTGTCCCTTTTTCAATGTTGATAATAATATCCCAGATACCTTTAAGGGGAAGCTGTATTTCAGACTGATAAGTACCAAGAGATATCTCATTAAGTTTGAGGGTTTTATCAAAACCAGATTGTGTTGGTCTGAAAAAAACTAAATTAACCTTTGCATCTTTTATTGGTTTCGCTTTCTTATCGATAACCGAAACCTTATATAAATTACTTTTATTGTCAAAAACAACCTTCCAGTCTAATTTCTTCTGAGTATTTTCATTATTAATTTCTTCCTGATAATTTAAACCCCTTGTATAATAATTTTCTTCTACCAGACCATCATTTGTTTTAATAGAGAGATAGATAAGTAAAATGTTTACAAAAATAATAATTCCAAAAAAAACTGATACAAACAAAAATACCTTTGTACCATCCTTCATAGTTGTACTACTCATGGTGCAATAAATGTGCTCCTTTCTTCATCGGTTTTACCCATTCCATTTTTATCAATTCTTTTTAATGCAAATGAAAATTTATTAACATTACCCTTTAACTTATTTTGGGAGGTAATTAAGGTTACTCCTGTGTCATGAGTATCTCCTGATTTAACATTAATGGGATTTTCACCTGTTACCATTTCTGCATCAAGATCCTTTACCATAAGCATATACATCTGATCTTCATTACTCATATTCATTACTTTGATGGTATAAGTGTTACTTATTCTGCCATCCGGTAACTTCTGATAAATCATGCTTCTTTCATGGGCAATCTTGAAATCAAAACCTGTTCGTGTAATTAATCTGTAACTGATAAATGAAATTACACAAATAAGTAATAAAGAATAAATGATTACTCTAGGCCTAATAACCTGAGTTTTCTTGCCCTTTAATCCATTTTCCGATTCATACCTGATTAGGTCTGGTGTTCTGCCTTGTTTTACCTGAACAATAGCACAGGCATCAATACATCTTGCACATGATATACACTCAAATTGAGAACCATTTCTGATATCGATTCCTGTAGGGCATACTATTGCACAATAATTACAGTCTATACAGGCTCCTTTTTTTCCTTTTGCTGAAGGGGGATTAAGGGGAATGTTTCCTTCTCCTTTTGCCTTATCATATGTCACTATTAGTGAATTAGGATCTTGTAAAGCTCCCTGAAATCTACCATAAGGGCATGGAATAAAACAAAATTGTTCTCGAAAAAAGCCAAAATCGAAAAAAGAAACTGCTGTAATAAAAATTAGCCAAAAAAGAGCCCAGCCAGATATTTCACCTCCAAGAACCTGTTCTATTATTTCTGTATTTGGTACAAAATATGAAAGGAAAGTAAATCCTGCTGATATTGCAATTAAAGCCCAGATAAAGTTTCTGACGGTTAATTTAACAAATTTATTAGTGTTCATTGGCATATTTGCTAGTTTTTTTTGTTTTATACTATCACCAAGTATTAATCTTTCTATTTCTATAAATACGCTGGTATATACAGTCTGTGGACATAAATATCCACACCATACCCTACCAACTAATGATGTAGAAAAGAACAGGGCAATAGCTCCTGTTATCAGAGCCAAAGTTAGTAAATATATATCCTGAGGCCATAAGGTTATAGAAAGTAGATGAAACTTACGACCAGGAATATCGAATAAAAAAGGTGGGCGTCCGTCAATTCTTAACCAGGGAAGGGTATAAAATAAGGTTAAGAAAATACTGAAAGACAACCATCTTCTTTTTTGAAATTTTCCCCAAATATGTTTTACAAATATTTTTGTTCTCTTTGTAGTAAGTGGTACTACTTCTTCTTCAATACCAGTATCATTTTTAGACGTTGTTTTTTCCATTAAAGTTTTTTTGAAAACAGGCTTTATCATTAACCCGTTATATTCCTTTCATTATTTAAATTTAATAAAAAAAATTGTTTTTTTACATGATCCGGCTCAAAAGATAAGTTGACGAAGATCAATTAATTTTAAAGATTTAAGAGCAGGACTCTGTTTTCCCTTAAATCTTTAAATGATAAAATAGCTTATTTATGGCTCAGGCTATAAATAAAGGTGGAAACATCGCCAACCTTTTCGGGCCCTAAAACAGGGCCCCAGGTAGGCATACCTTTTGCTGCCACACCCTGAGTAATGGTCTTTGCTATTTCTTCCGGTTTTCCGCCATGAATCCAAGTATTGTCAGTCAGATTAGGACCAACCAGACCTTTTGCCTCAGGACCATGGCAAGAAATACAATTTTGCATAAAAATCTGTTTACCATTAGCAATATGTTCCGGTTTACCAATAATAGACTGAAGATCGACCATTTTAACTTCAGCAACTTTTGTTTCTGCTGGTGCTGCTGCCGCTTGTGAATTCAGATTTCCATTTTGATCATGGCTCAGACTAAAGACAAATGCAGCAGTATTTGCTACCTTTTCTGGTCCTAAGACCGGTCCCCAGGTGGGCATTCCTTTTGTCTTTACACCATTTGTAATAGTATTTGCTATTTCTTCCGGTTTACCACCATGAATCCAGATATTATCTGTCAGGTTAGGACCAACTAAACCTTTTCCTTCCTGACCATGACAAGCAGCACAGTTTTGCTGGAAAATCTGTCTTCCTGCTTCAATATGTTCAGGCTTATTAATAAAATCATTAATAGTTACCACTTTTACGGGGTATTTTATTTTGGCATCAGCAACTTCTTTTTCGAATTGAGTATTCTGACTCCATTTCAAATAACCAGGTCCAAACCATGAAGGATATAGAAACTGGTATGCCACGGCAAAGACAATGGTGCCATAGAACATCATCAGCCACCATCCTGGAAGAGGGTTGTCATATTCTTCAATACCATCAATTGCATGGCCTACTTTTTTTGGTTCTCTTTCAACTGCCATATTAACCCATTCTCCTTTTTTCTTCATCATCGAATATAGAAAGCTTGATTTCTTCAAACCTGCTTTTATTTCCTTTCCAGTATGCCCAAACCAGGACAAATGCGAAAAAGATTGAAAATAAAACTGTTGTAAATACCTTGCTGAAATAAACTGAAGATTCAAAATCCATATTTTACTCCTTTACCGCTGTTCCAAGACTTTGCAGGAAAGCAATCATTGCTTCCAGTTCAGTCTTATTATCTGTTTCTCTTTTTGCCCTGAAGATATCTGCATCTGTATATGGAACCCCAAGCTTTTTCATTACGATCATTTTTTGAGAGATCAAACTATTATCCAGTTTTGTTTTTTCAAACCATGGGTACCTTGGCATCACTGATTCAGGGACCATGCTTCTGGGATCTCTGAAATGTTGAACATGCCAGCTATCTGGATATTTACCTCCAACCCTTGCCAGATCAGGTCCAGTACGTTTGGAACCCCATTGGAAAGGATGATCATACATTGACTCTGCTGGTTTTGAATAAGGCCCAAATCTTTCTGTTTCTGCTCTGAAAGGTCTTATCATTTGTGAGTGGCAAACATAACAACCTTCTCTGATAAAAATGTCCCGTCCTTCCAAAGCCAAAGCGGTGTATGGTTTTACCCCGTTAATAGGAGGAATTGTGTCTTTAATAAAATACAAAGGCACAATTTCCACTAAACCACCGATACTTATTACAATTGTTGACAAAACAGCCATTAATAATGCTTTTTGCTCAATAAACTTGTGATCAATTTTTAATCTCATCATATGCTGTTTTCTCCTTATTTTGCACTGGCAGTAACGATTTGCATCTTACTTACTGGCTCTGGTGAGTTAATTGTTTTATAAACGTTATAGGCCATTAAAAGCATTCCTAAAAGGTATATTAGGCCACCACCCAGCCTTATTACATAATAGGGGTGCATTGCTGCAACAGTCTGGGCAAATGTAAATGTTAATGTTCCATCAGAATTTGTTGCCCGCCACATCAAACCCTGCATAATTCCTGAGATCCACATTGCAGCTATATATAAAACAACACCAATAGTAGACATCCAGAAATGGACATTAATTAAATTAGTGCTGTACATTTTTTCTTTACCATATATTCTTGGAAACATATAATAAAGAGCGCCAATACTGATCATTGCAACCCAGCCTAAAGCCCCGCTGTGAACATGACCAATTGTCCAGTCAGTATAATGCGATAAAGCATTTACGGTTCTGACTGCCATCATTGGCCCCTCAAAAGTACTCATGCCATAAAAAGATACAGCAACAAACATAAATTTTATAATTGGATCCGTTCTCAGTTTATGCCATGCACCTTTTAAAGTAAGCAAACCGTTAATCATTCCACCCCATGATGGAGCAAGAAGAACAATACTGAAAGTCATACCAAGAGTCTGTGTCCATTCCGGTAAAGCCGTATAAAGTAGATGGTGCGGACCTGCCCATACATAGATAAAGATTAAGGCCCAGAAATGTACAATTGATAATCTATAGCTATATACAGGTCTTTCTGCCTGTTTTGGCATAAAATAATACATTACCCCCAAAAAACCGGCTGTTAAGAAAAATCCAACTGCATTATGCCCGTACCACCACTGAACCATAGCATCCTGCAAACCCGCATATACTGAATAAGATTTCCACATACTTACCGGATAGGAAAGACCGTTAAAAATATGAAGAAGAGCAACTGCAATGATTAATGCCATAAAAAACCAATTAGCAACATAAATATGTTTTTCCTTTCTGATCCATAAAGTACCAAAAAAGTTTATGGCAAAAGCGACCCAAACTATCGCAATAAGTATTGTTATAGGCCATTCCAGTTCAGCATATTCTTTTGCTCTGGTAATACCAAGTGGTAAAGTTATTGCTGCAAGTAAAATACAAGTTTGCCACCCCCAAAAAGTAAAGTTTGAAATTTTATCGCTGAAAAGCCTTACTCTTGACGTTCTTTGTACTGAATAATAAACTGCTGCGAAAAGCAGGTTACCGCCAAAGGCAAAAATTACAGTGTTTGTGTGTAATGGGCGTAAACGACCAAATGAAATCCAGGGCAAATCAAGATTCATTGCCGGGAAAGCAAGCTCTGATGCGATATATACACCAAAAAGCATTCCAAGTATTGCAAAAAATAAAGCAGCAAGGCAAAACTTTTTTACAATTTCATCATCATAAACTGGGATATCCTGTCTATGCGTAATTTTTTCCTGCGATGATAACATAATCCTCCATAATGAACTAAATTAAACTTTTATGATTTTCTATTGAACTAATAATTGATAAAACATGAAATGATCTTAAACAAATAATAGATTGATAAAAATCAATTTTTTTTCGTTCATTATTTTTGAAATATTAAAATTAGGCAATTAGTCACTTTGTTCTCATTTATATAAAAAACATAAAAAGTTGATCAAGATCAATTTTTTAAATTAGTCAAATACATATAATTACTAATGAAGATCAATTTTATTTTTCTAAAAGTTAGGAAAGAATAAATGTCAAGTTTATTATTTAGTTGTGTAGTATGTCCTTCTCGCCCTAAAAGTGCCTTATCAGATATCCCTGATACCGTTTTGGAAGAACTTAGTAAAGTTCGGGTTATTAATCTTTATAAAAAAGGTCAGACGATTTTTTATGAAGGAAACAAGCCTT
>CAYRDV010000111.1:0-6011 GCA_964422885.1 uncultured Candidatus Sericytochromatia bacterium | reverse complement strand
TTCCTTAAAAACATAGGCAAATTTGCCTCCATGTATGAAGGAAACAAGCCTTATGGTGTTTACTGCATGAACAAGGGAAAAGTAAAGTTATCAAAACATGCACCTGAAGGAAAAAGCTTTATTATCAGAGTGGCAAAAGCAGGAGACCTGCTTGGTTATCGTTCTTTTTTCACAAACGAATTGTATACTGCTACAGCTGAAGTAATAGAAGATGCAACTATTTGTTTTTTGGATAAAGAAAGATTTTTTGATTTATTAAAAAAACACCCTCCCTTTAGTTTAAAACTTCTGGCAATGATGGGGCAGGATATAAAGTGTGCTGAAGATACTTCCAGAAATCTGGCATATAAATCATCTCAGGAAAGAATGGTTGAAATGTTATTAACCCTTAAAGAAACATATGGAATAGAACAGGAAAATGGTACCTATAAACTAGATATTTTGCTTTCAAGAGAAGATTTAGCCAGCATGCTTGGTACGACAACAGAAACAGCTGTAAGATTACTTACCTGGCTTAAAGAAAAATCGATAATAAGTATGAAACAAAAATATATGTTTATTGATAATTTAGATGAGTTACAGTCTTTAGTTCCTCAATATTAATTGATATTTCTAATTTTTTGTAAAATGCTATCTACTTCAGATTTAAAAACTATCTCTTTAAATTGTATTCCTGAACGAGGAGAAAATATTACCACACATATATTCAGGCCAAATCAGGTAATTTTTTATAAAGGACATTTTCCTTATGGAATTTTTATCCTTTTAAAAGGAGAGATCAAGTTAGAATATAGTGAAAAGGTTTCTGAAAACGTTAAAGAGTGCTCCATTTTGGGAATAAATTCTTTTTTAAATAATACCGAATACCTCTACACTGTAAAAACTGTTTCAACCTGTAAGGTTTGTTTTTTAAGCACAAACATATATAAAGATTTATTATTAAAAAATCACCCAATAGTTACTTTAATAAAAAGTTAGACAAGGAAAACTGGGCATTGGGTATGGTGAATTACATAGTTACTGGTCGCTCCCAGTAATAAACTTCTAACGCTTCCCAATCCATAAGTTCCCATGATAATGAGGTCACAGCTTTCTCTTTCAGCAACTTCAACAATCAATTGTCCTGGCCTACCCTGCATATTTATTGCTTTAGTGTTGATATCCACTATTTTAAGCTCATCTTCTGCTTTCTTTACTATTGCTTCTCCTTCTTTTTTGAATTGTTCTATAAGGTCAATAATATCAACTTCATAAACATATGGAGCTTCATAAGAATGAAATATGACAACCTGGCATTTATATACTTTTGCCAGATTTTTTACATATTCCATTGTTTTTGCAGAGTGTTCCGAACCATCAATTGGAAATAATATTTTACTAAACATAAATCTAATCCCTCCTTTGATTAATGAATAAGTAATACAGGGCATTTTGCATGATGCACCACATAATTGCTTACACTGCTTATAAGTACACTTGTTATATTACCCAGGCCTCTACTACCAACAACAATGAGGTCACAATTTTCTTTTTCAGCTTCTTCAATTATTACTGGACCAGCAGGTCCTTTTTTTAGGATAGTTTTTACATTGAGCCCCTGAAAATCAGTTTTAATACTTTCTAAAATTGAGCTTCCATGTTGCTGCATATTTTTTTCTACTTTTTCCAGATAAACATAGTGCTTACTTTCGTGAGTACTAAACCTTTCAGGTAAATAATAAGTATGGACAATTACTACTTCAGATTTGTATTTTTCGGCCAGATCTTTAACATAGTTTGCTGTTTTACTTGAATGTTCTGAGTTGTCTATCGCAAAAAGAATTTTTTTTAGCATTTTATAAAACCTCCAAATCAATTAATCTAAATCTATTTTAATCTCTGTTGTTAGTATATATATATGACTGATGACAGCGAAAAAGTTGATTATGATCAACTTCTTCTATGATTCGAAATACTTATATCCTGATAAAGTTATTGATTTCATTAACATCAATGAATTAATGCTACTTATTTTTAACTGTCATCATGAAAAAAACTTGCTTAAGATCAATTAAACAACTGTTATGAATCAAATTAATTATTAATTTTTAGTGATTTAATTAAGATAGTTACAGTTGATAAATTGGAGTTTTTTATATGACCTCGGCATTTGATCCTAAAAACCAGGAGTTAAATATCGAGAGTAAGATAGTTGTTGCTCTTGAACGTATTTCTGAAGCATTCAAGGTAAGTCTATGGAATGAAAACAAAAAGTACGGACTAAGTCCGATTCAGTTACAGATTCTAACATTCCTTCTTTTTCATTCTCAGGAATTAAGAACAATTTCCCATCTGGCAAAAGAATTTAATTCAACCAAAGCCAGTATCAGTGATTCAGTAAAAACACTTGAAACAAAAAAAATGCTCACTAGAGAAAAAAGCTCTGAAGATTTTCGTATTTTTATCATTAATCTCACTGAACAAGGAAAAGTGATTGCTGAAAATGCTTCATCATTTGCTGAACATATTGAGCAAATTGTTTCTGAAATAAACACTGAAAAGAAGGAGATCCTTCTTGATTCTTTATTAAATATTATACACAAGCTATATATGGAAGGAATTATCTCAATTCAGAGAATGTGCCTGACCTGTAATTATTATATTAAACCTGTTAAAGATCAAGCTGGCTCCTGCTCACTTTTGGATTTTTCAATAAAAAATTCAGAGATTAGGGTTGACTGTAATGAATATAGCTAAAATGGATAAAAATATTTTAATAGAAAAATATAATATACCGACTCCAAGGTATACCAGTTACCCTACTGTACCTTACTGGGATAATCAGCCAATTAGTGAAAAAACATGGGCAAATCAGGTAAAAGCAACTTTTGATAAAACAAATGAAAAAAACGGGATCAGTTTATACCTGCATATGCCTTATTGTGAAAATATTTGCACTTTTTGTGGCTGTAACAAAAAAATTACCAAAAACCACAACGTAGAATTACCATATATCAATACTTTACTGAAAGAATGGGATTTATACCGTAATATTTTAAAAGAGACTCCAAACCTAAAAGAGTTACATCTTGGTGGTGGTACACCCACATTTTTTAGTGCCTCAAATTTAAAATTTTTGCTTGAAAATATACTTTCAACAGTAAATATTGCACAAGGGAGTGAGTTTAGTATTGAAGCTCATCCGAATGTAACAACTTTTGAACAGCTAAAAACATTATTTGAACTTGGATTTAGACGTATTAGCCTTGGTATTCAGGATTTTGATCCACAGGTTCAGGGCATCATAAACAGAATCCAGCCTTATAAAAAAGTCGAAGAAATTACCGAATATGCCAGACTGATTGGTTATACATCAATAAACTTTGACCTAGTTTACGGTTTGCCTTTACAAAAAGAAGAAAGTATTATTTATACTATTCAAAAAGTAAAACAATTAATGCCTGAACGTATTGCTTTTTACAGCTATGCTCATGTACCCTGGAAAAGCCCTGGTCAAAGACGATATACCGAAAGTGATCTTCCATCTGCCTTACTTAAGCGCAGGTTATATGAAACTGGCAGAGAAATGCTTGAAGAAGTTGGGTATATTGAAATAGGGATGGACCACTTTGCCCTACCATCAGATAATCTGTACCAGGCAATGCAAAATAAAGAACTTCACCGCAATTTTATGGGTTATACCACAGGATACACAGAATTGCTTCTGGGAATTGGAGTTTCAAGTATTAGTGATACCTGGAATACTTATATCCAAAATAACAAAGTACTTGAAAATTATATGAATGTGGTAAATTCAGGAAAATTACCAATCTCATCAGGTCATATACTTACCGAAGAAGATATGGTTTTAAGGCGCCATATACTAAATCTTATTTGTAATTTTGAAACAGAATGGGATGACCACTCAGCTCTGATTCCTGATTTTCAACGGCTAAAACTATTGGAGAATGATGGTTTAGTCTCCTTTTTACCGGAAAAAATTGCAGTTACAGACAAAGGAAGAACATTTATCAGAAATATATGTATGGCATTTGATAACAGGTATTGGAGCAAAAAGCCAGAGTCCCAGGTTTTTAGTAAAGCGATATAACTTTAAGGTAACATAAGAAAATTAACCTTCTTAAAGTTAATTAATTTTCAATCTTAACAATTTTCATGACATTTTGTTTAAGAGGATGAATCTGCTGCCCCTTTACATAAGGCTGAATAATTTTATACTGGACTTCATTTTCCAGAAAAATCCAGGGAGCATCATCAATAATAATACTTTCTGCTTTCTGATAAAGTTTTTCTCTTTTACTCCAGTCAGTAATACTTCGTGCCTCATCCAAAAGTTTATCCACTACTGGATTAGAGTATCTGGTTGAATTATCCTGCCCCAGGTTTTTTGTACTGAAAAGTGTCCAAATAAAATTATCAGGATCAGGATAATCAGCCATCCAGCCAAATCTGAAGAAAATAGCTTCGTTTTTCCTGACTTTCTCAATATAGGAGGCCCATTGTAATGCCCGAACATCAAGATCAACACCTACATCTCTCAGGTCTGCCTGTACGGAAGAACAAAGAGAAGCAAGGATCTCCCTCTGATTGTGCCATAAGGTTAAACTTAGTTTTTTACCGTTTTTATCAAGAAACCCGTCATCATCACTATCAGTCCACCCTGCCTGAGCAAATAATTCTCTGGCTTTATCAGGATCATAAGGATAAGGAACAGGACGTGAGTCATCAGAGCCAGGAAACCCTGGTGGTAAAACGCCCTTGGCAATACTTCTTCTGCCATTATATACACGATCAACAATTTTTTGCTTATCTACAGCATAATTAAAAGCTTTGCGAATATTTTTATCTCTGAAAAGTTCGGATTCAACATTCATACCCAGGTACTCGGTAGAAAATAATGGTTTTTTCATGATCAGAGTTTTGGATGGGTCTTCTATTTTCTCTATAGTTCTTATTTTATCAGCACCAAGCTTATTCCACCTTTCATCATTAATTATTGACTCAAAACGGGCTGAGGGAATACTGGTATTGTCAACATATTCCAGCTGTCCATTTTCAAAACGCCCCAGACGGATAATATCACTGGGAATAATTTCAAATATTAAAGTATCAAGATATGGCAAACCTTTTTCCCAATAGTTTGGATTCTTTACCAGAACAACTCTTTTACCTCTTTTCCACTCCTTAAACATAAATGGGCCTGTACCTACCGGATGTGTATTAAAATCTTTTCCCCATTTATCAACTTCTTCTTTTGGCACTGCAAAATAATATGGCATGGCAAGAACATGTAAAACAAAAGGAATCATTTGTTCCAGACTGAATTCAACAGTATATTTATCTAAAACTTTTATTCCTTCGATTCCGATTTCCGGTTTTCCTTCTTTTGCTTCCTCCTGAAATTTTTTCAGGCCAATAAAAGGAAGTGCTCCTAATGTCCAAAGACCTTTGGAGGCATTTTTAGGGTTTGCCAGTCTTTCTATCGAATATTTGACATCAGTCGCTTCAAATTCTCTGCCATTATGAAATTTAACCCCTTTTCTAAGTTTAAAGGTATAAATTTTCCCATCAGGTGAAATTGTCCAGCTTTCAGCAAGTTCAGGGATTATATCAGTAAGTTTATGTTCTGAACTTGTAATTTCTGTCCTATAATTTACAAGACCATTATATATATTATCAGCCACATCGTGAGATGTTGTATCACCAACATTTATTGTGTCAAGTGAAGGCACATCACTTTCAAAAGCATTACGGAAAACAGTTCCTTCATTTGGGTCCCTTGTTTTACAGCTTACTGATGAGTGGCAAAGAAAGGCCGCTAAGGTTACTAATAAAAGCTTTTTCAATTTCATATAATACCTAAAAACAGATTATATTTTATAACACCTCGTGTAGAGACATATTTCATATGTCCTGACAGGTTAGGATAAATTCTATCATATCTTTGCATTGAGAGTTATTTCTTTTTCTTTAATAGGCTTACTTAAGATTTTTTAAATAACTTTATCCAA
>CAYRDV010000110.1:0-15881 GCA_964422885.1 uncultured Candidatus Sericytochromatia bacterium | reverse complement strand
GGTAAAATCAATCGTATAAATGATCATGGCGCCCTTAAGCTGTTGAAATCTGATCAAAATATAGAAACTCTATATTCAAGATCAATTATAATTAATAATTAAAAAATATTTTTATTATCCGTCTAAATTATTTAAATAAGATTTACCAAAAGGAGTTAAAAATGACAAGCATTATAAAGCAGTATTATTCTGATTTTAAAAACTTATATCAACTATTTTTTATATTTATTCTTTTCATACTTTTCCAAACTTTGCCAGCACAAGCTGATGGATTTATCGTACCTGAATATGGTCATAGGATTAGGCCAATTTTAGAAGTACCAAATTTTTCCATAAAAAATCATTATGTTAACATTAATATCAATGATCGCTTTGCCAAAACAAAGGTTGAACAGGTTTTCAAAAATGATTATTCAGTAATGCTTGAAGGTACATATATTTTCCCAATTCCAACTGATGCAAGTATTTCATCTTTTTCAATGTATATGGGAAATCAAAAAGTAAAAGGGAAAATTTATTCAAGAGAAGAAGCCAGGAAAATATATGAGGATATTGTCAGGCAAAGAAAAGATCCTGCTTTACTGGAATTTTTTAACCAAGGATTTTTTAAAGCCAGTGTTTTTCCTATTCCTCCTAATGGTGAAAGTAAAACCGAACTCCAATATGAAGAACTTACCAAATCTAATAATCAGGTATATAAATATGTTTACTCATTAAATACTGAAAAACTTTCCAATAATCCTCTTGAAAATGTTGCTGTGAATATGAAACTAAAAACTACTAAACCTCTTAAATCAGTTTATTCACCAACTCATGAGCTTAAAATTACCAGATTAAATGACTATGAGGCCAGAATTAGTTATGAAGACAAAAATGTCAAACCAAATTCAGAGTTTATTGTTTATTACACTGTTTCGGAAAAAGATCTGGGGATAAATCTTTTGACATTTAACGGTGATGAAGGAGAAAAAGGCTATTTCTTATTAATGGCCTCACCAAAATATCAGATCAATAATAATGACATTGTTCCTAAAAACGTTATTTTTGTTCTTGATACTTCTGGTAGTATGAGTGGCGAAAAAATCGAACAAGCAAAAAATGCTTTGAAATTCTGTCTGAATAATTTAAATAAGAGCGATTACTTTAATATCATTACTTTTAATGATAGCGTTGAAACTTATAAAAAAGGCCTTTTAAAGGTAAATGACAACAATGTCCGAAAGGCCCTAAAATTTGTAGAGGGACTTGAAGCAGGTGGGGGAACAAATATTGATGAAGCATTAAGAAACGGACTTAACCTTGATAAAAATTCAAACCATACTTCTACTGTCTTATTTTTGACTGATGGTCAGCCGACTGCTGGAGTTACAAATACTTCAGCAATTCTTGATAATTTAAAAAAATATAATTCAGAAAAAGCAAAAATATTTGTTTTTGGCGTTGGTTTTGATGTAAATATTCAGTTTCTGGATAAAATTGCCACTCAACAACATGGAGACAGTGGATATGTAAGGCCGGAAGAAAATATTGAATCAACAGTTTCCGGTATCTTTACTAAAATAAATATGCCAGTACTTACTAATCTTAAAATAGATTATTCAAATGTTGAAGTCACCGATACTTTTCCCAAAGAATTACCCGATTTATTTAAAGGGTCTCAACTTCTTGTCTTTGGTAGATATCGAGATGGTGGTTCAGCAAACATTAAAATAACTGGTGAAGTTGCCCGCCATAAAAAAACATTTGAGTTTCCGGTAAATTTTTCAAAATCTGAAAATACAGATTATCTGCCCAGACTCTGGGCAACCAGGAAAATAGGCTATCTTCTGGATGAAATAAGACTAAAAGGGAAGAATCAGGAAATGGTTGATGAAGTAATAAAACTTAGCAAAAAATATGGAATTATTACTGAATTTACTTCTTTCCTGGTTCAGGAGGATACTGATATTTCAAAACCTGTTCCTGCTTATCGGGAAGAAGTAAATAAAAAACTGGATACAGCACAGGATGCTGATAAAGGCTCATGGGCAATAAGTCAGAGCAGAAATGCCTCCAAGCTTAAAAATCAGGCCAATCAGGCTCCCAACAGTTATTATAACAATGAAGGAAAAACCGTAAATCTTGAACAGCAGGTCCAGAATATGGGAAATAAAACCTTTTTTAATAAAAAGAGTCAGTGGGTTGATTCTGATTTTAAAGAAGAAAATATTATTAAAATAAAGCTTTATAGCCAGGCCTATTTTGAAATTATTAAAAAAATAAAAGGCTTGGATAAATATTTATCTGTTGGAAATGAGATCTCAGTAAATATTAAAGGTCAAAATGTTCAAATCGGAAAAGTTGGTAAGGAGGTACTTTCAGCTTCTGAAAAAAATAAATTAGGATTGCAATAAAAAAAAATTAGCACTCGCTTGACAACTCTGCTGATAATAGATAATATATTTATTGTTAGCAGTCGAGGTTAGTGAGTGCTAATTTAATAAAACAATATATAAAATTTATAATCGGAGGTAGAACATGAGTCTTGTAAGATGGTATCCTTTTAACGAATTAAATTCATTGCAGAATGAAATTAACAAAGTGTTTGGACCACTGGATTACGGTAAAAAAAATGTAGAACAGTTGGTTCCTGCTATTGATGTATCTGAAACCAAAGAAGAGTATAAAATTAAAGCTGATTTACCTGGTATCTCAAAAGAAAATGTAGATATTAGTATGCTTGGCAATACTCTTACCATCAAAGGTGAAAGAAAAGAATCTCATGAAGAAAAAGAGCACAATTTTTATAAAAAGGAAATTACTTATGGGTCTTTTCAAAGACAGGTAATTTTACCTGAGGATATTGATTCTGATAAAATTAAAGCCGCTTATGATAATGGTGTTCTGGAATTAAGAATACCAAAAGCCGAAAGGACAAAAAGCAGGAAGATCTCCATTGAGTAACTAAAGTAATAAAAGGGCTGATGCAAATTCATCAGCCTTTTTTTTTAAACCGCTGAGTAACCTTTTCTGAATGGATTAACAATATATTCAGCAAACTTATTGCTAAGAGATTGATAGTTCTTACTTTCATTTAATCCGGTTAATTCCTTGGATATTTTTGCCAGATTTTTAATTCCTTTAATCGCCTGAATGCCAGCTATAATTCCCAGCTCAGTTCCTATAGAGGTGATATTTCCGGCTGTCTCTGCCAGGGTAACAACTTTAGGATTGGTTTTTTCATTGGTTTTTAATTTTTCAGTTTCTTCTTTAATTGCTGATTTTAGCTCCTGACCCGTAGCCATTGTTGTTAGAGCAATCCCGGCACTAAACTTGCCAAATGCCTCAAACTTTTCTTTTACCCGACTATAACTGATATCTGCAATAGGTTCCGAGCCTGTTTCAGATAAGCTAATATTATTAACTTCTGCTTTTTTTGAATTTATCTCTAGTTTTCCCAGAACTTCAGAATCTTTGGAAAACGAGAGCAGTCCCTGAGCTTTGGCTGAAAGAGTTAAGGTATCAATGGGAACTATACCTCTTTTCATCATCGCCTGACTTTCATCATTTGTAATATACATATCAACAGTATTGATTGTATTATGCTCAGAATTTTTTGTATCTTCATTCTGGATTGGAGGGATAAAAATAACAATTCCATCTTTAAGGACATCCAGGTTTTTGGATTTTAGGAATTTATTAGATTCTAGTAAAAAATTATATTTTTCAGATTCACCATAAGCCTTTTTGGCAATACTGTAAATTGAGTCACCCGGTTTAACTGTATAAAAGTTGTTTTCAACAGGGTATATCCCGGTTTTAATTATAGAATTTCGAGAAACCTGACTAATTTCTCTTATTGGTTTAATTGGTTCAATCATTAATTTAAGTATAATTTTTTTTTACGAAGGCAACATTATCAAAACTTTAAATTGTCTTTAAATATTCAAATAGCTTTTTTGCCAGTAAGGCAATCTGAGCATCAGCTTCTAACTCATCATAAACACCTTCAGCAAAAATACTGATAATAAAATTTCCTTCAGCACAGATAATTAATCCGGCATCATTTCTGATTCCTGTTAATTCCCCCGGCTTATTCGCTATAAGTATATCAGGGCCATAAATACCAGATGGTATTTTTTCCAGATCTTTTTGCTCAGTCATGATTTTTAACATTTCTAAAGAAGAAGTTTTAAGGTCATAATCATTAAATACAAAATTTTGAATATTTTCTGGTTTTATCTGCTTACCATAATTTTTTATCAGTTTATTGAAAAAAAGTGCCATATCCTCCGGTGTTGTAAGGTTTTCCAAACCATTATTTCTTGCTTTAAAATCACACATTTTTCGTTTTAATTGTGTATTTTTCAAACCTAAATTTTTTATTACCAAATTTATTTCTTTTAAGCCAAAAAGTTCTATCAACAGATTTGTTGAAGTATTATCACTTACAGTAATCATTGAGTGGGCAATTTCTTTCAGGGAACATTCACCACTTTTCATATTTAAAGATTCAAACCAGGGAGAATCTTCTACAAAATCTTTTTCGTTAAACTCCAGTAATGATTCAGGAGCTAAATTACCAGAAATATAATTTAAAAATAAAATATATAAAACAGGTAATTTAATGACACTGGCAGCAGGAAAAATATCCTGATGATTTAATAAATATCGTTTTTTTGTAGTAATATTTTCAGCATAAATACCAACATGTTTTCCAAGCTCTTTTATTAACTGTTCCATTTATTTACCAGATTTTATTATCATTAAAATATTATATGAAAATTATTTTTGGTATAGAATTATATTTAATGAAATTTGAACTTTGTGAAATTAAAACAAAAATAAATAACCTTAAAACTTCTTCATCAGAAGAAGTCATTTCTTCAGATACTTTTACCCCGGCTTCTGTTTTAATTCCTCTTTATGAAAAAGATAATATTACATATCTGCTTTTTACCAAACGAACAGAAAAAGTTAGACATCATAAAGGCCAGATTTGTTTTCCCGGCGGAAAATTCGATATTGGCGATAAAGATCTTGAAACCACTGCATTAAGGGAAACATACGAAGAAATAGGCATAAAAGAACAGGATATAACAATATTAGGAAAAATAAATAATATGGTGACAATCACTAATTTTATTGTTAGCCCTTATGTTGGCTCATTTTCATACCCATATGATTTTAAAGTTAGTACTGATGAAATTGATGAAATTATAGAGGTACCTTTATATCATTTACTTGATAAAAAAAACTTCAGAGAAGAAATCAGGGAAATAAATGATATTAAATATCCTATTTATTATTATTACTTTAATAACTATATTATCTGGGGTGTCACCGGAAAAATACTTTTTGACTTTATTACTATCCTTTCCTAAACTGTATTTTTATTCTGATTCATTCTTTAATTTTGTGACTGACAGGAGTGCTTAAACAGGTAATATAAGGTAACTTAGGCAAAATTATGATTCAGACTGGAATTGTGATAAAAAAGGTGGTTCCATCTCCAGGCTCAGATTCAACCCAGATTTTCCCTCCATGCCTTTCTATAATCTTTTTACAAACGGCTAAACCCAAACCTTCACCTGGATACTCACTTTTTGAATGTAATCGTTGAAAAATTGTAAATATTCTTTTAAAATTACTTTTGTCTATCCCAATTCCATTATCCTTAATTTTAATAATCCATTTTTTATCATCAAGTTGTGATGAAATTAAAATAACAGGATTTTCATTACCTTTGTATTTAATTGAGTTATTAATCAGATTTTGAAAAAGACGAATCATTTGATTCATATCAGCTAAAACAGTTGGCAATGTGTTATATAAAATTTTTGCGCCACTTTCATTAATACTTAAGAGTAGATTTGAAATTGCAATCTCAATCACCTGATTAAGGTCTGTTTCAGTGAGAGAATTACCCTTTCGACCAATTCGTGAATAATCCAGTAGTCCCTGAAGCATACCCTGCATTCTTTTTGCTCCGCTAACTGCAAATTCTATAAAATCATCGGCATCCTGGTCTAACTTGCCAATATATCTTTTCTGAAGTAGTTGAAGATAACTTGAAATCATTCGTAATGGTTCCTGCAAGTCATGGGATGCAACATAGGCAAAATGCTCAAGCTCCTGATTTGAACGTTCTAACTCCTCTTTCTGAATTTCCAGTATTTTTTCAATCGCTTTTCTTTCTCTAATTTCCTGGATTAACATATTATTTATTTCTGAAAGCTCAAATGTTCGCTCTTCTACCCTTTTTTCAAGCTCTTCATGCGCTTTTCTTAAATCTTCCTCTGCTTTTATTCTGTCTGTAATATCTCTTATTGCTGTTACTCTTAAACTTTTACCTTTATAAATTACATTTTTTGCAATAACTTCTATTGGGAATTTTGAACCGTTTTTTCTTAGTGCAACAAGCTCGTAAGGTTTTTCATAGCCAATATTTTTCATTATTAAATCATGTGATTCCTCAGCTGCAAAATCCAAAACTGTTTTTCCGATAATCTCATTTAGTTCATAGCCAAGCATATTGGCTATTGTGTTATTTGCGTCAACTATAGTCCCATAATCGTGAATAATAATACCTTCAAAACTAATTTCAGAAAATTGTCTGAATCTTTTTTCACTTTCTAAAATTGTTTCTTCTACTTTTTTGCTTTCCATAAAAAATAATTTTTAGTTTCAAAATTATCTATAATTTGTCTAACATTCTTAATACATCTAATATTATTATAAAAGTTTTTAATACAAAAAATTAATGATTTTGGTCTCATATTTTACCTTCAAAGATCTGTTACTTTAGAGTAAAATTACTTCTCAGTCTTAATGTAAAATAAAAAATAACTCCCCACAAGGTGGGGCCCCTGTTTGTATTAACACCAAAGTCCCTGAAGGGATTCCCAGGGGTCACAAGCTTTGGAAACAAAATTTCATTTTGTTTAACCCCGAAGCAGAGCTTCGAGGTATTATTATTAAAAATAAGATTTGGTTGTTTTAAAATAAAAGAAATGAAAATATTATTTCCTCTGGTTGAACTCTGCACTCTAATTTCAGTAGGGGAACTGGGTATTAATCTGGAAAAGTTTATTACCCATCTGTCAAAATCAGGACAGGAAATCCAAATTTGCTTGCCTTTTTATAAAAATCTGATTTCTCCAAAAAACAAAATTGTACCTCTGACAGGAAAAAATTATAAGGGAAATATTATTAATTTATCAGGTTTTCCGGTTAGTTTCTGGAAAGCTGAGTTTAATAAATGTTCTGTTTATTTGATTAGAAACAGTGATTTTTTTACCTATAGACCAAATGTTTATGGTTATGAAGATGATAATTACCGGTTTTCTTTTTATTGTCTTGCTTTTATCGAACTTTTAAAATATATTGAGAAACCTGACCTTATTCATGTTCATGATTGGCATACTGCTTTAATTCCTTTACTTTTAAAGGAAAAGGGTTTTAATATCAAAACGATATTAACTATCCATAATATTTATTTTCAAGGGTTAAGCGAACCGGATATTTTAAATTTTATTGGCTTAGGACCGGAGTTTTTTAGAACTAATAGTTTAGAATTTTATAATAAAGTAAATTTGTTAAAAGCTGGATTACTAAATGCAGATATAATAACAGCAAACTCAAAAAATTACCTATCAGAAATTCAGGAAAGCCCATCAGTTTCAAATGGATTAAATGGCCTGTTAAAGCAAATAAGTAATAAAAGTTTTGCGATCTCTTATGGTATTGAAGAAAGTTATAATCCCCAAAAAGATAAAAATATTCCTTTTTATTACTCAATTGCTGATTTAGTAGGTAAAATAAACTGCAAAACCCAATTACAGAAAGAATTGGATCTGCCTATCCATACTGAAATACCTATATTAACGATTCCTTCATCGCAAATCTCAGGTCCTGAAATATGGCTTTTAAACTCTATTATTCCTTATCTTATCAGAATGGAAATTCAGATTATTATTTTGGGAAATAAACTGGCTGATTTTGAGAAAAATATCCGGGAAGTTGCTTTTAGATTAAATTGTACGGTTATTTCAGTTGAAGATAGTGATGAAAATATGAGAAAAGTTTTTGCTGGTGCAGACATTTTTCTGGATACTTCTGCTGATTCCAGAAATGATCATTTAATCAAAATTGCTTTAAAATATGGCGTAATACCAATTGTATTAAAAGAAAGCCTGGATCTTGAAATTGAAAATGATAAATTCAGGCTTTTTAACTTTACTACTGAAGATTTGATCAACACGATCAAATATACAATAAACAAATATTATCATCTTGATAAATGGAATGAAAAAGTTAAAAAAGTAATGAATTATGATTTTTCCTGGAATAAAACTATAGAGGAATATCTGAAGCTATATTCAAGTCTTTTGGAAAAAGAGAATGTTAATGAGAGTGCTTCCTAAAATTAATATTAATATTTTCATAACCCAACGATTTAAACATTGAATATATAATCTGCCGGGCATTTTTTTCGGCCTGATCAAGTAATTGCTTATTTCTGGCTTTTATTTTAAGTTGCGAATAAAGTTCTACTGAAACTTCTTTTTTTAATGCTTCAAAATGGTCCTGGCTGGTAAACATCCCTTTTTTTAGCCCGATAAAATCTATAGAATCAGGATTAACACTTAAATTAAGTAATTCAATATTTGGTAACATAATCTCTATATTTTTTCCTGATTTAATTACCTTAAAATCCTTTGATAAATCCAAACCATAGATAGCCTGTCCGGTTTCAATTACTATAAACTGATTAACATTGAGGTACAAAAAAGAACTGTTTTCAAAAGTTTTATAAGAAAATAAATCTGCCTGTAATACTTCAATTCTTTTTAGATCTTTTAGTCTGTTAATAATTATTAGGGAATTATCAGAAATGTTTGGTAAAAAATTGCGGGTTAAAAAACCAAAAAAGATTATTAAAATAATACCTATCAAAAACCCTGCTATTAAATTAAATTTTTTTGACAAAATATTTTCCCATTAAATTTCTAAAACTAAATCAATTTTAAACCTTAATTAGTATAATAAATTACAACTTTTAATATTATTATAAAAAACTTACAGAGGGATCTTGTTCATATTTAAGCATCTTCAGTTTAATCTTCCATTTTTTTTAATATTAATTTCCTTAGAAATTCTTTTTTCTTTATTGCAGAAAAGATAATTATATAATTTTAAGGATTCAGTAAGTTAAGTAAGGTATTTAGTTTGAAATTAATTTATGAAATTTTTATTATCACAACCCTTTTTTTGGCAATTTGTTTAATTTATAGTGGCCAGCAAAGAATTCCAGTTAATAATGGAAAAGGTATTGATGGTGCTTTTTATTATAATATGGCAGCACAATTTAATCAGGGAATCAATCCGGTTGTGGAAAGAATGCCCTATATAAAAAGAGTCGGAACTCCATTTTTAGTTAGCATTTATTCAAAAATTTCAGGAACAGATTTATTAAAAAGTTCTTTATTTGTTAATTTAACAGCTATTTTTATCACAGTAATCCTTTTATCATTCTGGTTAAAAATATTTATTGAGGTATTTTGGATTAGATTATTACTATGTTTTGTTTTTATGATGACCTGGCATGTCCCTTTACGATTCACTATTTATTATCCAATGCTATCTGATGCCTGGGCTGCTGTCTGGTTTATGGGAGGATTATTGTTAATACACTACATTAGAAAATCATCTGATGATAATTCAAAAACTAAGTATTTATACTTATTGGCTTTTTCATTTATAACAGCAATAGGTAGTTTATTCAGAGAAACAAATGCTGTTTTAGCTATTGTAGTATTTTTAATTATTAATCCATTTAAAAATTTAGGTATTTCATCAAAAAATATGACAATATCCTATCTTTTTCAGACAATTAAGAAGATAGTAAATTTGTATTCTTTAAAGCCAAACTTAATTTTATTTCTGCCTGCCATAATGGTCATTCTTATTAACCTAATTGCCACAAATTTTATTGAGATAAAACCTCATGATTATTCGTATATAAGGGCTGTATTTTACTGGTTTTATAAAAAATCATTACCAGAATTTTTACTGGCAATATTTATTTCTTATGGACCACTTATTCTTTTAATACCATTTTTTTTCAGGCAATATAAATTATTTTTATTTGAAAGGCAGGAAATGCCAACAATTTTAATTTTGGCTTTGTTTTTCAGTTTAACCGGAGGTTCAAATACCGAACGTGTGTTCTTTATGTTTAGTTTTCCAGTTATTTTTGTTTTAATTGGTCTTTCAATAAAGGATATTTTTAATTCTTCTCAAAGATGGTGGTTATATATTTTATTAGGATTGCAAACTATTGCTTGTCGTTTTTATTGGTCTATTCCTGTTTTATCAGTTGAAAAGAAATTTTTCCCATTTTTTAGCCTAATTGGCAGTGATTTTAGTGATTCTTACCTTTATTCCAATTATGGTGGTACAATTTTAAACTCAGTTCTGTTATTTCAATATATTTTTTTATTAATTATTACCTGGTATATTCTTCATAATAAAGTAAATTTTAGATTTTTGTGGAGGAAAAAAAATATTTAATTTTTACATAGATATTAAATGGAAAATTAACAATGATAATGGAATTTGGTAATAAAAATATTGCAAATAGAACTGTACAAGTTTTTTTTTTCATATTAACTGCCTTTAACTTTTCTCAATGTACTAACGCTTCACAGTCACCAACCGGAGGGCTTTATCTGCCAGACAATTTTGACGCTGTTGTTGTTGCAGAAAGCACAGGTAGCGCCCGTCATATTACTGTGAGTGATGCTGGTGATATTTATGTCAAACTAAGAGCTGCCCGTCCAAAAGGAATTGTTGCACTTCGTGATACTGATAATGACGGCCAGGCTGATATCATAACAACATTTGGTGATTACAATGATGAGGGAAATTATGGTACTTCAATGCGGATATATAAGGGTTATCTTTATTTTAGTACGGCATTTGAAATTTACAGGGTTAAATTAACTCCTGGAAAATTAGTCCCGGAGGGTAAGGTTGAAGGAATCGTCATTGATGATAATAGAACCAATAATAAGTTTGAACATCTTGCCAAATCAATAGCCTTTGATAATAAAGGAAACATATATGTTTCCTTTGGTGTAGCCGGTGATGTGTGCCAGAAATTGAACAGAATTCCGGGTTCTCCTGGTGAAAATCCATGTTCTCAGTTAGAAAAGCATGGAGGTATCTGGAAATTTGCTGCTAATAAAAAAGGACAAACACAAAAAGATGGAATTCGTTATGCCACAGGACTAAGAAGTATTACCGCTATGGCTTGGAATCATTATGATAACAATTTATATGTTGTTGTACATGGCAGGGATGATTTACATGTAAGAAACCCAAACTTATTTACCAGTTGGCAAAGCTCTATACTCCCTGCTGAGGAATTTTTGAGAATAAAAGAAGGGGCAAATGGAGGTTGGCCATATTATTATTATGATCAGTTAAAAGGAAAAAGATTGTTAAATCCTGAGTATGGGGGTGATGGAGTCAATTCTGGAAAGGGGAAACTATATGAGACTCCTATAATGGCTTTCCCTGGTCATTGGGCTCCCAACGATCTTTTTTTCTATACAGGAAATCAATTTCCCAATCACTACAAAAATGGTGCTTTCATTGCTTTTCACGGTTCAACAAATCGCTCTCCGTATCCCCAGGCTGGTTATTTTGTTGCTTTTGTTCCTTTTGAAAATGGCAATCCAACAGGTAAGTGGGAGGTTTTTGCTGATGGCTTTGCAGGAGTAGCTCCTATTGTAAATGTAAGTGATGCAAAATATCGGCCCATGGGTATTGCTATGGGTTCTGATGGTTCATTGTATATATCTGAATCGGAAAAAGGAAAAATATGGAAGGTCTCATATAAAGGAAGGAAGGAAAATTTTGGGAATAAGGAACTGGCCAAAATGGAGCTTCGAAAATCATTTTCCAATATCAGAACTCCTGACAAAATAACTGATAATTTAACTAAAGGTGTTCCTAGGGGCGGCAGGAAAATTTATTTAACATATTGTAGTTCCTGCCATCAGAAAAATGGGCTTGGGGTATCAGGACGTTTTCCTCCTTTATTTGATACTCCGTGGGTTACAACTGATAAGAAAAAATTGATCAGTATAGTATTGAATGGTTTGGATGGGCCGATTGAAGTAAAAGGTGAGTATTTTAATAGCCCAATGCCGAGTCATAGTTTCTTAAGTAATGAAGAACTGGCTTATGTTTTAAGCTATATCAGACAAAATTTTGGTAATTCGGCAAGCTTTATCTCAGCAGATGAAATCAGGCATGTCAGAAGTAATTTAAATAATCAGAAATGATTTTAATAAAAAATAATAATTGTAAAAACTACAACCAAAAATAAGATAATTTTTTTCATTTATCAGAATATAATTAAAGCTTAGGCTATTGTACCATTTATAGTATAATAGCCTTAAATAATTTTTTGGATAATAATATGTCAATAATTACTACTTATAAAATAAATGAATCGAGAGCAATGAGTGAAACTCTTGACGATGAGACTATTATTATAAATCTTGAAAATGGCAATTATTATACTATGAATAAGACAGGTTCAATTATATGGAATAAAATCCATGAAAAATATTCTTTAAGGCAAATTATAGAGTTTTTTACTAATAACTATTCTGAAAGTAATGACAAAATTGAAAAATCTGTTTTGGGATTAATTGAATTTCTGAAAAATGAAAACCTTATTTTAGATTCTAATGAAAGTGAGTCAGTTAAACCGGAATATGATGAAAATAGCAAAAAAAAATTTATAAAACCTTCAATCGAAAGGTATGATGATATGCAGGAGATGCTTCTGGCGGATCCGATTCATGATGTTCAGGAAGAAGGCTGGCCAATGATTAAATCTATAAAGGCTTAATTAAATCGGCAAAAAACCAATGTATCAACCTCTTATTTCTGTAATTATACCACTCTATAATTGTGAAAAATATATTAAAGACGCTTTAGATTCAATTTTTAAACAAAACTACCCAAATATTGAAGTAATTGTTGTAAATGATGGCTCAACTGATCACTCATTGCAAATTGTTGAGCAATTTGGTAAAGATATAACAATTATTTTCCAAAAAAATCAAGGCCCTGCTTCAGCAAAAAACACAGGTATCAAACAGGCTAAAGGTTCTATACTTGCTTTTTTGGATTCTGATGATCTGTGGACAGATAATCATATTCAATGTATGTTACCTTTTTTAGAAAATGATGATTCATATGATGCTGTTAAAGGACAAACTATAAAAGTTAAAAATTTTGAGGATAAATCCTTACAGGTAGGTCTTCCTGTTTCCAGTTACGGAAATAATCTTTATCAAATATCTGAAAAAGCATATTATCAACCGGTAATGGCTTCTGGTTTATATAAAGCTGATATCTTTGATAAGATTGGTTTATTTGATGAAACAATGTTTCAGGGTGAAGATATAGATTGGGTTAATCGCTTTAACTCTAGTGCGGGAAAAGAAAAAAAAATCAATGAAACAACCTTATTGTATCGCAGGCACGAAAATAATATGACAAATGTAATACAAGATCTCAGAATGGGGATTTTTGGTGCAATAAGAAAAAAAGTACACCGGGAAAGGAATCCCGACTGAAATTATGAATGTCCCGTCAGAAAAGATTATCAGCAAGAATTTCGTTTGTATAAAAAGAAAATACTTTGAAGAAATAGTAGAACCCGTTTTAAATAGGATTAATCTTTCTATTGAGCCAGTTACAAAAATATATTATCTTGCTGGAAAAATTGTCTGCCTGAAATTTTATAGTAAAATAATGGCTGAAAAATTTTCAATGGCAATTTCTCATAATGTAATAACTGCTGATTCCTCAATTGATTTAACAATTCACATCTGGGACTCTATATCTACAGAAACACAACTTGTTTCACCATGGATTAATCCTGACTATTATAATTTTGACCCGAAATTAAATGAAATGAATTTTATTACTGATTCATTTTTGGGTGTTTATTTGGCTGGTGAACAGTCATTGAGTTTTTATGATAAAAAGGATAAAACAGCTTATTTTTGGGTGAGTGATGCCAAAGAGTTACCAGCTTGGGTAATCTGTTCACCTGTTCGGACAATCTTACATTGGTTTCTTTCAGAGTTTGATATTCACTTAATACATGGTGCAGTTATTGCTTTAAATGAACAGTCAGTTTTACTTACAGCCAAAGGAGGGTCGGGAAAATCAACAACCGCTTTATCCTGCATTTTATCAGGGATGAATTATCTGGCAGACGACTATGTAGGCATTGAACTTGGTGATGAAATTAATTGCCATTGTTTGTATAATTCAGGTAAATTAGTTTGGGAATATTTAAATACATTTCCTTCATTAAAGGAAAAAGTATGGAACAAAAATAATTTATATAATGAGAAAGCAATAATTTTTTTAGACAAATTATTTCCAGAACAAGTTATTAGAAAAGCAAAATTAAAAGCAATAATGATCCCTGTTATCAAAAATCTTGAAAAAACTAGAATTGTCCCTGCCAGTAAAATGGAAGCAATGCGTGCAATAGCACCAACTACCTTATTTCAGTTACCACTAAAAGAATTAAATAAAATTAAAGCCTTAAAAAAATTAATAACAAGAGTTCCCTGTTATTTTCTGGAACTAAGTTCAGACATAAAAGAAATACCTGATATTATGAAATCATATTTAAACGATGACTCGGTGGTTTCTTTTTAAAATGTTTATTTCTAATATAATCCAGAATAATCCAAAAAAATATTTTTTGCTCTACTTCTCATATTATAAAAATGAATACAAAAATATTATTCTGAGTTTTTTACTGACACTTATTCAGGTTGCCAGTCTGGCTCCAGTGGCGATGATGATTCAATATCTGTTTGATTATACATTACCGAAAAAAAACGGCTCTGAATTAATAATAATCGTAATAGCCATTTTTCTTCTATTTGTTTTTAATGGGTTGGCTATTTTATGGAATCGACATTTAATACTCCAGGTTGTAAAATCTGTTATTTATTTAATTAGAGCTGATTTAGTCGAGCAAACTCTGTTTTTTAGTAAAAAATTTTATTCTAATGAAGATCTGGATAAAATTCATTCCAAAATTGTCCATGATACAGAACGCCTTGATTGTATGACAAGTGCCATTCTTTCCCAGTTTATACCGGGAATACTTATTATAACAGGGCTATCATTAGTTTTGGTCTATATAAATGCCTTTCTGTCCTTTCTGGTTTTTTCTGTATTAACATGTTTGTTTTTTATGAATATTATGCTTGGGAAAAATGTATCAAAAAATATTAAGGTATATCATACTATTTTTTCTAACTTTAGTCGGGATATATCCTTTTTACTTAGATTTAATGAACTGATTAAACTTTCAACAGCAGAAAAAAAAGAACTGAAAAGACAGGATGATACCATAAAACTATTGAGATTCACCAGTCAAAAGATGGCCTGGTTAAATTCAGCCCATATTGTTATCCAAAACAACCTATTAACTCTTAGTGGGATTATTGTCTTGCTTGTAGGAGGTTTTCAGGTTATTAACAATTCAAACACAACAGGAGATTTACTCTCTTTTTATGTTGCCCTGAGTTTATTAAGAACCAATATGAATAATATAATTACGACACTTCCGGTAATTCTTGAAGGTAAGGAGTCCCTGATAACCTTAATGCAATTAATGGAGCAAAAAAAGACCAGCTATATCAAAGAAAAACACCAATTATTCAAAGGCTTTAATCAAACAATCAGATTTGAAAATGTATATTTTAGCTACGATGAAAATTTTAAATTAAATGATATTAATTTTACAGTTAAGAAAGGTGAGATTATTGGTATATCAGGTC
>CAYRDV010000109.1:7581-15942 GCA_964422885.1 uncultured Candidatus Sericytochromatia bacterium | reverse complement strand
GCAAGAACCTTCTCTTTTAAAGCTTTGATCGAAAAAAGATTCCCATTTCTAACAAAAATAGACAGTTTTGACCCACCACTATTTGTATATACAATATTCTTACTTGCTTCTCCAAACGGAAAAGTACTTCTGAAAGTATTGGGAATGCTTAGAGTTGGCTGAAGGTGATGAAGATCTGAAACCATCGGCAGTGATTTTCCATAATATGATTGGGGCCAGGAATGTTCACAGTTTACATAATCAGCAGGGTAACCATCTTTATTGCCATCACCGGGTTCTTTATAACCATCGGAAATTTCACCGGGAACAAAATATTGGGAATAAACATCGATAATGCCTGGAGTTGTATCCAGAGCTGTATTATCTATATCAGAATACATGATAGATTTTGCAGCATTATAGCTTTGTATTTTATAATTCCGGGAAATTATTGTATGTAATGAATCAAATAATTCAGCTCCGGTTTTACCCTGCGCTTCAGCATAATATGTTTGTAATTCAGGTTTTAGATTCTCAAACCAATCAGATTTTTGCTTTTTTTGATAAGAGCTAACTGTATTTATATCCAGGTTATTAACGAAAGGCTGAAAATCTGATGTTTGCTTACAGCCAGTAAGCAAAATCAGGATAATTGAAATTAGGCCCACAAAACTTTGTTTCATTATAACTTTCAATTAAATCAAATTTAACCTTTGCAATTTTTTTATTATAGAGTTAAGTTAAAAATTCTTGCTTTATTTTACATCCCAATTTCTTTTAAAATTTCTTCAGTATTTTCACCGAGTATAGGAGGCGGGCAAAATAATTCAGTTGGTGAGCCTGAGAATTTTATGGGAATACCTAATCCTTTAATTTTTCCATATGCAGGGTGCTCCTGTTCTGTAATCATACTCCTGAATTGTATCTGCGGATCATTTTCAATATCAGATACATCATAAACAGGGCTAAGGCATATATCAAAATTCTCGGCTATTTTTAACCATTGCTCTCGGGATTTACTCATAAATATAGCTAAAACATCCTGATATAACTGTTTTTGATCTATCTCAGGAGAAAAAACAGCATTTTTCCATTCAGGTCTATCAACCATTTCACAGAATTTATACCAGAATTTAGGTTCAAGAGCACCAAGAGCAAGATATTTACCATCAGCACATTTGTAAATATTATAATTTGCCATTTTTCCAGTAAGTACATTTTTTGTATTTTCTTCGCTTTCCCCTTTGAAGGGGGATAGGGGGATGTTTGACCATTCCTGAGCAAACTGTAAACTCATCAAAGGTAAAATACTATCAAGCATTGATACATCAACTTTTTGACCTTTACCTGTACTTTGTCTGGAAATTAATGCAGAAAGACAGGCAATTACGCCCATGTAAGCACCGCCAGCCGTATCAGCGATCTGTAAACCAGGAATTGTTGGACCATTATCGTTTGTATTTGTACTACCAAGTATCCCTGAATATGAAATATAGTTTATATCATGCCCTGCTTTACCAGCATAAGGCCCATCCTGTCCATATCCTGTGATTGATACATAAATAATGTTGTCATTATACTTGATAGCTTGCTCATAGCCTAAGCCAAGCTTATCTATTACTCCGGGTCTGAATTGCTCAATAACGATATCAGTTGTTTTTAGAAGTTCAAAAAATATTTTTTTTCCGTCATCACTATTTAAATCAACTAACAAACTCCGTTTTGACCTATTTAAAGCCAGATAAGCAGAAGATTCAGAGCCAATAAAAGGGGGAAATGTACGCATATAATCAGGATTATTAATATCCTCTATCTTGATAACATCAGCTCCCATATCTGCCATAAGCATTGTTGCCAGTGGGCCGGGATATAGCTTTGTCAGATCAAGGATTTTTATTCCTTTCAAAGGCCCTTTGTGAATTTTATTGGCTTTCATCACGGAATGCTCTACAGTTTTTTTTCATTTTTCTTTTAGTTTATGAAACATTTTTGTAAACTGCATCATTTCCATAACATTACTTACTTTTATGTTTCCTGACATAAAAGCCGCCTGTGGGTTAACTTTTCCAGTTTCGATGTCAATATAAACATCATCTTTTACTTCAATTAGGCACTTTGGCTCTCCGTTTAAACTATTTTCAACAATACATTTATTATTGGCAATTTTTACTGTATATTTACTTTCTTTAATTCCAGAAATATTAAAATGGAATACTCCTTCATATCCTTCAGCTTTTTCAGGCCGAAAACGCTCTGGAAGGTGGTTAAAAATATCTTCAATAGTATATTTATTTTCAGTATTAGAATCTAAATTACTTTGATTATCATAAACAGTTTTGTAATTAATATTATCTATTACCAGTTTTGAGATAATTTCCCGCATTATTTCTGATGTTCCACCAACAATAGTACCCACTCTGGCATCACGGTACATTCTTGATATAGGATATTCTTCCATATACCCATAACCGCCAAAAAACTGCAGGCAGGAATCAATAATCTTTTTTGATAACTCAGTAGTAACAAGCTTTGCCATCGAACAATTTTGTACCGGAACCTCACCCTGTTCATACAACCATGATGTGTAATAGGTTAGTTGACGCGCTGCTTCAAGCTCCGAAACAAGATCGGCAATAGTATGTCTGATAGTCTGAAATTTGGAAATAGGCCGGTTAAATGCTTCTCTTTCTTTAATATATCTCATCGTAATATTCAGGCAATGCTCTGATGCGCCAACTGCAAGTATAGCGGCAACCAGTCTTTCAAGCTGAAAACTTTCCATTATATAATAAAAGCCCATGTTTTCCTGACCAATAATGTTTGAAGCAGGTACTCTGACATCATAAAAAAATAATTCAGCCGTATCTGAACAATGCCACCCCATTTTTTTTAATTTTTTTGCAGAAAAACCTTCAGAATTAGTATCTACAACTATCAGGCTGATACCATTAACCCCGGCTTCAGGATTAGTTTTTACAGCCAAAGTAATAAAATCTCCGTAATAGCCATTGGTAATAAAAGTTTTTGCGCCATTTATTATATAGTAATCACCATCTCTTACTGCTCTTGTTCTGATTGCAGAAACATCAGAACCGGTATTTGGCTCAGATATTGCCAATGCACCAATTTTTTCACCAGTAATAGAAGGAACAAGGTATCTTTCTTTTAAATCTTTGCTACCTGCTTTAGAGATATGAGCTGTTGCCATATATTGATGAACACTTACTCCTGCTGTAAATCCTCCTAACCCTGATTTGGCAATCTCTTCCAGAAAAACGATGCTATAGAAAAAATCGGCAGCTGAACCGCCATATTCTTCAGGATAATTTATCCCTAAAAATCCCAGCTCACCCATTTTTCTCCACACGTCCCGGGGAACCTGCCGTTCTTCTTCCCATTTTTCGGCAAAAGGGGTTACATCTTTTTCGACAAATTGCTTTACACTGTCCCGAAAAGCCTGATGTTCACTGTTGAAGTATAGAGATTTCATTTTAAACTGCTCCGTTTCAATAATCTGTTCAGAATTATAAATTTAAAACAATGATTACTCAACTTTAAAAATAAAATTTTAAATAACCCTATGCTATAATATCAAGACTAAAATTTTGAGTTTTGAGGTATTTCGTTTATGCCAAATCTTGAAAAAGGCACTTATGCAAAGATTAAGACCACTCTTGGGGATATTACCTGTAAATTATACAAAGATCAGGCTCCTAAAACTGTAGCCAATTTTGTAGAATTAGCAACAGGCCAGAAAGAATATACAGATCCCAATACAAAAGAAAAGAAAAAAGGAAAATTTTATGATGGGATCATTTTTCATCGGGTTATTCCTGATTTTATGATTCAGACAGGAGATCCTTTGGGAATGGGATTTGGTGGTCCTGGTTACCAGTTTGGTGACGAGTTTCATCGTGATCTTAGACATAGTAAACCTGGCATTTTATCTATGGCAAACTCTGGTCCAGGCACAAATGGAAGCCAGTTTTTTATTACCCATGTAGCGACACCCTGGCTGGATAATAAACACTCCGTCTTTGGTGAAGTTGTTGAAGGTATGGATATAGTCTATAAAATAGGTAATGTTGAAAAAGACCGGAATGATAAACCTAAGACTCCGGTAGTAATGGAATCTGTAGAAATATTTGAAGTATAAGATTTCTGGCCCGAATACGATTATCGGGCCAGATTCAAATAGAAATAATACTTCCACTAAATAAGGAAGTATTTAGGTTATTGTTTTAATATTAGTTTGATAAAAAAAATTTTATCAAACTTTAGTTCTAAATATGATATTTATTCATCATAAAAAGAAGATACATTGTTGAGCTTACCAGCACAATTACTGCAAAGGATAGTGGAATCTTTATTACTTGAAATTTCAATTAAATCTTCTTCATCAATTAGCTTATCACAAAGTTCACACTGGATTTGTTCTTCTAATTTAGTTAATGTTCTGTAGACCTCTTTTTTTCTCATTACAAGTTCCCATTAAAATATAAAAATAATTCCCCAGTAGGGGCCCCCTGATTCTGGGTACAGAATTAATTCCCCACAAGGTGTGGCCCCTGTTTTTGCGTACAAAAATAACTCCCCCACAAAGTGGGTCTCCTTTTTTCGGAAATTCCGAAAACAAAATAATATCCTTAACCATTGTTTTCTAACAGTTTTCTTAGCTCATCAACCTCCTTTTCTGTTTTATCTGAAATATTTTTATTTATTGTCAGGTTAAAAATATCCCCTTCGGAAACATCATTGGGTAAAAATTCAAGTGGCAAAGTTATCTTATGTGATTCATCTTTTCCCAAATAAAGAACTCCCATATTCTCCTCAATCCGATCAAGATATGCTCTAATAACTTTTTTCATAATTTAATAAGTTCACTAAATTTTTTAAATTTTTTTTCACCGATGCCAGGCACTTTTTTTAGCTCTTCCAAAGACTTATAAGGCCTGTTACTTATTATTTTTTTTGCAGTTGCTTCTCCTATGCCTGGAAGAGCAACTAATTCATCCAAAGAAGCTGTATTAATATCCAATTTACCTTTAATTTTTCCAGTAATACTGGCATTTTTCTCAGATTTTTTAGGAGAATCATTGTCAAAAAAAGTAAGTTTTTTTATCTGACTTATTTCATCTGATGTTAAAGCAAGCTTGTTTAATTTTTCCCATGATTTTATAGGTCTCATACTGATTAAGGCATTTGCTTTGATTGCATTTATACCTGGCAATAACTCAAGCTCTTCTGCCATTGCTTTATTTAAATCTATCTTTACAGCTTTTGTTAATGAGGTTGTTTTTTCTGATGTTTTTTTCTTTTGGATTTTAAAATCATCCCCATCTGTTGTCACCACTATAGTTCCATTTAGATCTGTACGATATATAGGTATCTTTTTTTCATTCAGCCTTTTAATTGTTTCTGGATGAGGATGACCATACGAATTATCCAGACCACATGAAATAATTGCAGCCTTGGGGTTTATGCTTTCAAGAAATTCATTGCTGGTTGTATAACGGCTTCCATGATGAGCAACTTTTAAGATATCAGCTTTGAGGGTATTTTTATCTGTTAACAGGCGTTCCTGTGATTCAGCCTCAATATCTCCGGTAAAAAGAAAAGAAACTTTATTATAGGTTAATCTAACAACTATTGATGCATTATTTGCATCCGATCTCGAATTTTTGAGAAGCGGATCTTCGGGAGCCAAAATGTTCAGGGATATACCATTATGATAATTTATTTTTTCACCTTTACGGGCAATTTTGAATTTTACTTTTTTACTCATAAACTGTTTTAAAAGCTTAAGATATGTAGTGCTTGAAGTAGGAGCACCACTATCAAGAACCTGAATAACAGGGATAATTTTTGATGTTTGCAGAAGACCACCATAATGATCAAGGTGTGGGTGAGATATAATTACCAGATCCAGTTTTTCAATTTTTCTTTCTCTTAGATAGGAAATTAATTTATTACTGACATCATTATCACCTGCATCAATAAGTATATTTTTTCCTTCTGGAAGTTCTATAAGCTCTGAATCACCCTGTCCAATATCGATATAACTAATAGTTAAATCTTTTGAAAAAGCAGGAAACGCAAAAATTAATATAAAAATTAAAACAGGTAAAAGATATCGATTAAAATATGAGCCCATAAATTATTTTAGAAAGTAATTTCATAACCCGGCTTGCAAAACTTAAGAAATATAATTGAATTTTTAACTATAAACTTTTTCTTTAAAATTTACGCTATTTTTACTGAATACAAAATGTAATATCAAAATGATATTTACTTATTTTAATTTTACTACATAAATGTTAACTAAGTCACTACTTTTTTTTAGGAAAATGTAAGTTTTTTAAGCTTTTTTTGAATTTGTATTTAGATATTATTTTCTTGAATAATTTATTTATCAATTACTAATATTTAAAGGTTAAAAAATAGTTATAGGGAATATATATTAACATTAATTTAATAAGTTATATTAAATATATATTTTCAAAAACAAGCTAATAAAAAAATTAACTAAAAAAATAATATATATTCCTTTTACTAATCAGGAGATAAATAATGTCAGAGATAGGAGCCAATCAAACAGGAATTATCGGTTCTGCAGACACATTACATAAAGCAAGAGAAATAGCCAGAAAAAATGAAGGTAGTGAATATATAGCCCATGAAAAAAATGGTTCTTATACAGTTCATACATTAGAAAACTCTGAAATTAATAGAGTCAAAAGTAAACCTGACGCAAAGTTTGATGTTTCAGTAGTCGAATTTTCAGTACAGGAAAAAGGAAAAGAAGAAATAGTTACCAATACAAATGCATCTTTTGCGAATAAAATAATTAGCAAAGGAACAACTGCTACAGAAGCAGTAGGTGATGCCGCAGAATATCTAGAGGAAAAAGGAAAAGAAGCCTTACAAAAAGTAAAAGTACTTGCAAATCAAGGAATGGAATTTTTTTCACCATTAGCTGATTTTATCAGTAATCCTTTTACTCAATATTTACCAAAGATGAGAAGTTATCAGTCTAATTGTGGACCAACGTCAGGGGCAATAATTGCTGAATCATTTTTACCAGGTATATCAAAAGGTAATGATGATTTTATTTTAAAAGTAAGAGATGTAGTTGGTCCTAAAACTGGTGCTCTAACAGAAGCTCAGGTAATAAAAGGAGTGGAAAAAGTGACAAATGGTCAGGTAAAAGGCAAATTAATAAAGGATAATTATAGGCCAAATGACTGTGATAAATTATTAGCTGATATAAAGAAAGAATTTAATGAAGGGCACTTATTAATGATGTGTACTGGCTTTAGTAAAAGGGTTAATGGCCCAAGACATTATGTTGCCATTGTTGGTATTGATGATAAAGGAAATTTACTTATATCAGATCCATATAAAAAGTCTGGACCTGGAACCCCTCCAGATGTATGGGATGTTGAAAAACTTCAGCAAAGAATGAATTTAACAAAGACAGCCAGATATAAAACAACAAGCTTAACTTCTTTTTCTAAGCTTTAACTAAAATTCAAAAAATTTTCAATTTATTATTTAATGTAAATATTGATAAATTAGCATGCCCAATTTTTTCATAAATTTTATCTGAAATTAAGAGATATAAATTTTATATTAATTTAAATTTATTCAAGGTTTAAGTAACTTGTGTGCTTAGGTTAAATATGGTACTTTTCATATAATTAACATATTTTACTGCACAGGTTTTATGGGTAACAATTTAATTGAAAAGTTTATAAAAAGTAAGTCAGAAGCAGATCAGTTACATGACTCGGTTTTGATTTCCAGTTTAACCTTTTCTTTTTTTGTAGCTCTGGTTAGTTTTTTGGCAGGAAAAGGATTAGTTGCACAGGGATTTTTAATCGGTGTTGCAGGTAGCTTAATTTACTTGAGAATGCAGGTTTTATTTGTAAAAAATCTTGGCAAAAAGGATTTGTTATCTATTCTTCTCAATATGTTATCTATAGGAAGAATCTTTTTAATTGGGGCAATATTATTTGTTGCTTTTAAAAGAACAGATCTTTTCGACCTGTACGCAACAATTTGTGGCTTAGTATCCGTACATCTGATCAGTATTTTTGTTTTTGCTTACAGTGTTTTTGATAAAAAAAAACTAATAGTTAAAGTTTAAATTTTGTGGATTATTACAGTAAACTGGAAAGGTTTAAAATATGATAGAATTTGATGCTACGATTGTAGTACAAATGATTAATTTTGCCATTTTTCTCTTTATTATGAGAAAAATTCTTTTCGGTCCTCTGGTAGGCCATATCGAGGAAAGAAGAAATTATCTGGCAAATACTGAAAAAAGAATTTCTGAAAATATTATTAAGCTTGAAGAATCAGAAAAAAATTACCAGGCTC
>CAYRDV010000109.1:0-7571 GCA_964422885.1 uncultured Candidatus Sericytochromatia bacterium | reverse complement strand
GACCCGGTACATCGGCACGGTTTGAAATTGCTGAATCCGCTTGTCGCGCTTCTCCGGCGGCGTGCCCCCGAACAACGTGAGGGGATGAAATTTTTTGAATCCCTCTTCCAGCGCAAAGATCACGTCTCGATGCCAGGCAAAGAGCACAAGACATTATTCAGGGTCAGATATCTTCTGCAGAAGAAGAAAAACAAAAAATTGTTCAGGCTGCTATAGAAGAAACTAAAAAAGTTTTTGAGGATTTTCGGAAAGAACTTACTGAAGAATCAACAAAAGTACGCTCCCAGCTTCAGTCAGATATTGATTCTCTGGCAGAAGAAATAACCGGAAAAGTTCTAACTGTAAATACCCCTGATGAAAGGGTACTTGTTCAAGGAGGTAACCATTAATGACTACTTTAGGTACATCAAGCATTATCTGGAATCTTATTGATTTTATAGCATTAATAGTTTTTCTCTGGTATGTGGCATCAAAACCTATTTCCCGAATGATTCGGGAAAAACAGGAAAAGGTAGCGACTACCATTTCCAATGTTGAAGAAAGACTTAATCAGGTAAATAAGAAACTCGATTCACAGGCTTCCCAACTCGAAGAAATAAAAAAAGAAATTAAAAAGATAGAAGAACAGGCCGAAACTATGTCGAAAAAGCTTCATGAGGATATTATCAAATCGGCTCATGATGAAGCTGAAAAAGTAAGAGAGCAGATTAAGAAAAGTATGGAGCAGGATATCAACCGTACAAAGGCAGATCTGAGAAAAGAAGTTGTTGATAAAGCTCTTGCCAAAGCTAACGAATTGGTAAACCAGAAATTGGACAAAAATACACAAATGAAGCTTATTGAGAGTTTTGCCTTATCTCTTGATAATAAAAACAGTAATAATTAAAGGAGCATAAAGTGAAAAATCCAGTAGTTAGTGAAAGATATGCACAGGCTCTTTTTGAGTTGGCTCAAAGCCAAAGTTTAATTGATCGGGTTCAGGATGATCTGAAACTTATTAACAACACACTTAAGGAGTATTCAGATTTTAATATGTTACTTTTTCAGCCTGTTGTAAATAAAGCAGATAAAAAAGAGATGTTTAACAAAATTTTTAAAGAAAAACTATCTGATATTACCCTTAACTTTGTAAAACTATTAATTGATAAGAACAGAGAAGGTTTTATCAGTGAAATGACAGAAGCTTATGAAAAAATGGTAAATAAACTTCATAGTAAGGTTATAGCAAAAGTTTATACTGCTTTTGAAGTTGATTTAAATGAACTGGCCTTATTAAGAAGACAATTGGAAACTTACTTAGGGAAAACAGTAGATATGGAAACCCATGTAGATGCAACAATTCTTGGCGGTGTTCTGGTAAAAATAGGTGACAGGGTTATTGACGGAACCTTAAAAACCCGTCTTAACAATATGGCAAGAAGTTTGAGTTAATTATTAGTATTAAAATGGTCCCGTTATGGGGAATTATTATATTTAGATTTGATGAGGGTTATAACTTATGAGTATTAGTATTAGACCAGATGAAATAACGAGTGTACTAAAGCAACAGATTGAAAAATACGGTGCCGAATTAGAAGATACATATACAGGTACAGTAATCTCAGTAGGTGATGGTATTGCCCAGGTTCACGGATTGCAAAGTGCAATGGTTGGAGAACTCCTTGATTTTGGAAGTGGAACAATGGGAATGGTTCTTAACCTTGATGAAAACAGCGTAGGTGCTGTTATTTTCGGACACGGTAGAGGTATAGCCGAAGGTCAAACAGTAAAAACAACCGGAAGAGTGGCGGAAGTACCTGTGGGTGAACAACTGCTTGGAAGAGTTGTAAATGGTATCGGAGAACCAATTGATGGAAAAGGTGCTTTAAATAATACAGAATTTCGTAAAATCGAAGTAGTTGCTCCTGGTATCGTTGACCGTAAGTCAGTACATGAACCTCTTCAGACTGGTATTACTACTATTGACGCGATGACCCCAATCGGAAGAGGACAAAGAGAATTAATCATTGGTGATCGTCAAACTGGTAAAACAGCTATTGCAATGGATACTATCATCAATCAGAAAGGTAAAAATTGCCTCTGTATCTATGTTGCTATTGGTCAGAAAGCATCTACAACAGCCAGAGTTATTAAATCTTTTGAAGATTATGGTGCAATGGAATACACAATTGTAGTTTCTGCTACTGCTGAAGATGCTCCTTCATTACAGTTTATTGCCCCATATACAGGTGTTTCAATGGCAGAATATTTTTCCAATAAAGGTGGACATGTATTAATCGTTTATGATGATTTAACCCGTCAGGCATGGGCGTACAGAGAAATGTCACTACTACTAAGAAGACCACCAGGAAGAGAAGCTTATCCAGGAGACGTTTTCTATTTACATTCAAGACTTTTAGAAAGAGCTTGTAAGCTGAGTGATGAAAGAGGTGCTGGTTCAATAACAGCACTACCTATTATCGAAACCCAGGCTGGTGACGTTAGTGCTTATATCCCTACAAACGTAATTTCAATTACTGATGGCCAGATTTTCTTAGAAACAGACTTATTTAATGCAGGTATCAGACCGGCAATGAACGCTGGTATTTCAGTTTCTAGGGTAGGCGGAGCTGCTCAAACTAAAGCAATGAAAAAAGTTGCTGGTAAATTAAGACTTGAATTAGCCCAGTTTAGAGAATTAGCTGCATTTGCTCAATTTGCGTCAGACCTTGATCCGGCAACCAAAGCGCAGATTTCCAGAGGACAAAGACTAGTAGAAATTCTTAAACAGCCTCAGTTTACCCCTCTTTCAGTAGGTGCTCAGGTTATCCAGATTTATATGGTTACAAATGGTCTGGTAGATAGCATACCAGTAAAAGATATTCTCAGATTCAGAACAGAACTGTTCAATTATTTGAAAACAACTTACCCTGATCTGGAAGATTCTATTACTAAAAACGGAACTTTAGAGCCTGAATCAGAACAAAATGTTATTAAGGCAGTAAAAGAATTTAGCTCAAGCCTTTTTAAAGCTTCAGCCTAATAAGGAGAAAATCATGCCTAATTTAAAGGAAGTTAAAACACGAATAAAAAGTGTAAAAAATATCGAGCAGATAACCAAAGCAATGCAAATGGTTGCAGCTGCTAAAGTAAGAAGAGTTCAGGAGAGGGTTACAGCTTTTCGTCCTTATTCTGAGAGAATTGAAGATGTTTTCAAAAATCTTGTTTCCAGAATGGGTGGCGAAGATGTAAATGAGCCTCTTTTAAAATCCAGGGATATTAAAATAATAGGTTTAGTAGTAGTAACGTCCGATAAAGGTCTTTGCGGAAGTTTTAATTCAAACCTGATTAGATTTGCCAATGCAGAAATCAAAAAATATGAACAGCAGGGTTATAAAGTAAAATTATGGTTGATTGGTAACAAATCATTTGGTGCTTATAAATATACTAATACTGAGATCATAGATAAGTACAGCCAATTACCACAGATTCCCTCTTATAATGAAGCAAGATTAATCAAAGAAAGTCTTTTGGAAAGCTTTTTAAATAATAAAGTTGATAAAGTTATTTTTGCATATACCAGATTTATATCAATGATGCAATTTAAGCCCACTATCCTTGAACTGTTACCTGTAAAAGAGCCTGAAACCAGTTCAACAACTATGGCTCAATATGTTTTCGAACCTGATGCTGGCACGATGATCAGCTCAATTCTTCCTCAATATATTGAGAATCAGATATATCGTGCTTTACTTGAATCAGCTGCAAGTGAGCTGGCATCAAGAATGACAGCCATGAGCTCTGCATCCAAAAATGCCAAGGAAATGATTGGCAGCCTAAGTCTTGTATATAACAAAGCACGTCAGGCAGCTATTACCAAAGAAATTCTGGAAGTAGTAGGCGGAGCAGAAGCTTTGGAGAAGTAGGGAAGTGAGGAGGAAGTGAGGCGATAAGGCTTTGCCTTATCTGTGAGGCGGTAAACAAGTTTACCTGTGAGGTAGAAGTAAAAAGAAAGACATCTTACTTCCTACTCACTAGTTACGAAATAACGACCTCTCTGAACGAAGTTACCTCACCAAATTGAAAATTTTAATTTTAAGGAAGGAATAAAAATATGACAACCGCAGTTGATTTAGAAAAACAAGCCGGAAATTATGTCGGTGATGTTGTACAGGTAAGAGGACCAGTTGTTGACGTTAGGTTTGCACCCGGGCATCTTCCTGCCATATTTAACGCGATGGTAATAAAAGGTAAAACAGAATCAGGAGTTGAAGTAGATTTAACAGTTGAAGTTCAACAGCATCTTGGTGACAACATGGTAAGAACAGTTGCCATGTCAACTACAGATGGACTGGTAAGAGGAATGAAAGTTACAGATACAGGTTCGCCAATCAGTGTTCCTGTAGGTGAAAAAACTCTGGGAAGAATTTTAAATGTTCTTGGTGAGCCTGTAGATAAAGCCGGACCGATTGAAGCAGAATTTAAAAAACCAATTCACAGAGCTGCTCCAAAGCTTACAGAGTTAGATGTTACACCAAAGATTTTTGAAACTGGTATTAAAGTTATAGATTTACTTGCTCCTTATTCCAAAGGTGGTAAGGTAGGTCTTTTCGGTGGCGCAGGAGTAGGAAAAACCGTTGTTATCCAGGAACTGATTAATAATATCGCTACCCAGCATGGTGGAGTTTCTGTTTTCGGCGGTGTCGGAGAAAGAACCCGTGAAGGAAATGATCTATGGCATGAATTTAAAGAAGCTGGTGTTCTTAGCAAGGTTGCCCTGGTATACGGACAGATGAACGAGCCACCTGGAGCAAGAATGAGAGTAGCTCTTTCAGCACTTACAGTTGCTGAATATTTCCGTGATGAACAAAAACAGGATGTATTATTATTTATTGATAATATATTCAGATTTACCCAGGCTGGTTCTGAAGTATCAGCGTTGCTGGGACGTATGCCTTCAGCAGTAGGATATCAGCCAACACTGGCTACTGAAATGGGAGCTTTACAAGAAAGAATCACTTCTACAAAAGATGGTTCCATTACTTCCATTCAGGCAGTATATGTACCTGCGGATGACCTTACAGACCCTGCACCAGCAACAACCTTTGCTCACCTTGATGCTACAACTGTATTATCAAGACAGATTTCTGAGTTGGGAATTTATCCGGCAGTTGATCCTCTTGCTTCTACATCCAGAATTCTTGATCCTAACGTAGTTGGTCTCGAGCATTATAATGTTGCCAGAGGAGTTCAGGAAGTTCTTCAGAGATATAAAGAATTACAGGATATCATTGCTATTCTTGGTATGGACGAATTATCACCTGAAGATAAATTAACTGTTACCAGAGCAAGAAAATTACAGAAATTCTTAAGCCAGCCTTTCTTTGTTGCTGAAATATTTACTGGAACAAAAGGGAAATACGTATCTCTGGAAGAAACCGTTAAAAGCTTTAAAGAAGTTTTAGAAGGTAAGTATGATGATTTACCTGAGCAAGCTTTTTATATGGTTGGCGGAATTGAAGAAGTAAAAGCACGTGCTGAAGAAATGAAAAAAGTAAAATAAGCAAGAACCAGCCACATATTCCAGCTATAGCTGGAATATGTGGCTGAATAAAATATAATTTTAAGGAACTAGGTAAATAATATGGCAAAACTGACTTTAGACGTAGTAACACCCAATGGGGTTACATTCAGCGATACAGTTGATGCAGTTTCTGTTGATGGTGTTGATGGTGAGTTAGGAATTCTTCCTGATCACGTACCTTTATTTACAGCTATTAAGATTGGTGTTTTATCATACCGTAAAAGTAATGAGACTGATTATATAGCTGTAATGGGTGGTTTTGTAGATGTTAGCAATAACAAAGTAACAGTTCTCAGTTCTGCTGCAGAAACAGCTGATGATATTGATGCACTAAAAGCAAAACAGGAAAAAGACCGTATAGAAGCTGAATTAACCAGAAGAGCGGGAGATGTTGATTTTGCAAAAGCAGAAAAAGATATACAGAAATCAGTTGCCCGTTTGAAAGCAACAGAGTTACTCGAAAAAGCAGGAAAAGGTAGAAGAAGGCTGTAAAATATATACAAAAAAAGCAGGGGCAAGCTCCTGCTTTTTTTTGTGGAAAATTTATGAAAAACAAAATATTAAGTAAAGAATTTTATTTGCAGGAAACATCTGTAGTTGCCAAAAATTTACTTGGTAAGCTCATCTACAGACATTCAGATAAAGGAATGTTAATTGCCAGAATTGTTGAAACAGAAGCTTATCTTGCAGAAAATGATCCTGCCTGTCATGCTTTTTATAAAAAGACAAAAAAAAATGAAAAAATGTTTGAAGAAGGTGGCATCTCATATGTTTACCTTATTTATGGATTTTATTATTGTCTGAATATAGTAACTGGTCATAAAGATAGAGGAGAAGCTGTTTTAATCAGAGCACTCGAACCAATTGATGGAATTGAAGCGATGAAAGAGTTCAGATCAGTAGAAAAAGAGCACCAATTAACCAATGGGCCAGGAAAATTATGTAAAGCTCTAAATATTAATCTGGAAGACAATGGTCTTGATGTTATAACAAGTAAAAAATTATTTCTTACTGAAGATAGGAATTTTAATGATAATGAAATTGTGGTAACAACAAGAATTGGTATAACTAAAGCCACAGAGCTACCATTAAGATTCTATGTTAAAGATAATAAATATATTTCAAAAAAATGAGCGTTAAAGCATCTTCTTTTTTATTCGGTTTTCACATATGCTTCAAGAAAAGAATTTGCAACCTTTGCTTTTTCTCTTAAAAAGACGCTTTTTTGAAAGTTTAGAATTTATTTTTAGGATTAAAAATCCTGATAGAATTTAGCTGCCATTGCCATAACAAATACCATTAACATAACGGGTTTTTGTTCTTACATCCATAAGATCATTAGAAGTACTCTTTACAAATTTATCCATATGATTTTTTTTAACAGGTCTTGGCGGATTTTTCTTTTCCTGCTTTTTTGCATCAAGGAAATTGGCAACCTCGCTTTTTACTGATTTCAGTATTTGCGCTACGTTCATAATACCTGTTTTACTCCTAAAGCTTTTTTGTTCTCTATTTTATATTATATTAAACTCAGGTTAAAAAAATCTAGTGCTTTCTTTACCTATTCTTTACTTTATTAACCCTATTTTACAATTCTTAATCTCATCTTAATTTTAAAAGCTTTTAAAATGCTGTTTTCAATTATCTAATCTAGATAATATCTTAGTCTAACTAATTTAAAAAAACCTTTACCTTTACTTAACCAAATTATAGAAAAATAAGGTATTTTAAAAACGCCAAATCATCTCTGTCTGGTTATTATACCCCAGTAAACAAAACTAAAACAAGTGAGTATTAATCCTTGTTTTTTAATTTAGTGAGACCACTTCGTTCAGTGATGAGGAAGTAAGAAAAGACTTCTTTTCACTTCTTTACTTCCCCCTCACAGGTAGTGTAGGGAACAATCGCGACTGTTCCCTACTGTTTACCGCCTCACAAGCAAGCTTGCTTGCTGCCTCACTTCCTCCTTGTATGATAAAAGAATGAAAATCATTAATATAAAGTAAGA
>CAYRDV010000108.1:12650-15951 GCA_964422885.1 uncultured Candidatus Sericytochromatia bacterium | reverse complement strand
GACATCCCTGATTGGCACTTTTGCTAGTTGGGGTAATATGCGAGAGCTTCCTTTTGATAAAGAACTATACCCTAAAAGAAGAAAACAAGCCAAATTTTCAGATAATGAATTAAATATTTTAAAAAATAAATTATAAGCACAATACGAGCTCAATAAATCCCGACTAAACAACTGTCATTTTAAAATATTTATATACAACTAATTTCCAACTGAGCAAAAAGAAAATCTTAGCTTTTCCTCAATACAAGTTATTTAAATATATCTTGCTAAAGAGAGCAGCAATTTAATAAACTGGTTTACATTTTACTATATTTCACAATCAGGCTTTGCCTGAACAAGGGACTTAAGCCCCTTGTTGTGAAAAACATTATATTTTATTAGTTTATTAAAAATAGTTTGAAGTAAAGCTTCAAAACATAGGTGTTTATGAATATAGACACCTACAACAAAGCCCATTTCGGGCATTTTAATATAATTTATTATTAGGAGGTTATTTAATGGTAAACAAAATGGCACAGGCTGAATATATTTGGCTTGATGGGAATGAAAGAATTCAGGATGTACGTTCTAAAACAAAAATTGTTGTTTTTAAAGGTGACGAAACAGCACAACTTAGTTCTTTTCCTATTTGGAATTTTGATGGTTCTTCTACAAATCAGTCAAGTGGTCATGATTCAGATCTTACATTAAAACCAGTCAGATTTGTAGATGATCCGATTCGTGGTAAAGGTAACTACTTAGTATTATGTGAAGTCTTTAATCCTGATGGAACTGCTCACGCAACAAACGGTAGAGCAAGATTACGTGAAGCTCTGGATAAAGGTGGAGCAAGCCATAAACCATGGTTTGGCTTTGAACAGGAATATACCTTTTTTAAAGGAAGAGATCCATTAGGCTGGCCTGAAGGCGGTTATCCTCCACCACAAGGCCCTTATTATTGTAGTGTTGGTGCTACAAATGCCTTTGGTCGTAAAATTGTAGAAGCACATACTGATGCCTGTCTGAAAGCCGGGATTTTGATTTATGGAACTAATGCAGAAGTAATGGCTGGGCAATGGGAATTTCAGATTGGTTTTAGGGGTGACGAGCAAGAAATACCTGATTCCCTTATATTTGCAGATCATCTGTGGATAGCACGTTGGTTATTACATCTTGTTGCAGAAGAACATGGAGTACAGGTTTCTTTTGATGTAAAACCAATTAAAGGAGACTGGAATGGAGCAGGAATGCATACAAACTTTTCGACTAATGAAACCCGCGATCACAACACAGGTATGAGTGCCATTGAAAATGCAATAACAAAACTTGGAAAAAGACATGAAGTACATATTCAAAAATATGGACATGCTTTACATGAAAGACTTACAGGGCACCATGAAACAGCTTCCATACATGAATTTAAAAGTGGAGTTGCTAATCGTGGAGCTTCAATCCGTATCCCAAGATCAGTATCTGATAATGGCTATGGCTATTTAGAAGATCGTCGTCCAGGGGCAAATGCAGATCCTTATGAAGTTTCTGCCCTTTTAACAGAAACCTGTTGTGTTTTAAGTTAATTTAAGAATTTACTTCCAGCCAAAACCTTTAGGCTTGGTTGGAAGTAAATGCTATAATTAATAGTCCCTGAATTGAATAGCCAAAAGGAGATTTTTTTTGTATGAAAAAAAATAGTACTGTTGAAGTAAAATCAAAATTAAATGAAAACCCTGAATCCATTTTAATAAAAAATGCGGTTAGCAGTATGCAAACTTCCAATGTAACATTAAATGAGTTGGATACCCATAAAATGTTTAGTTCAATTGATGAGCAAAACAGAGGATTTATCACTTCAAGGCAAATGTGGGATTCTCTGGGACGGGTGGGAATTAAAGAAGATGATCCCAGATTGAATAGAGTTCATGAATTAATAAATTCTATTCCTGAAAGAATAGAAAGTGATAAAAAAATTACTTTTGAAACTTTTAATAAAATGGCCCTACAAAATGTTTTGATCAGAAATGCTCTGATAGGTAATCTGTCAATACCAGATTTTAAATCTTTGTGTCATGATCTGGAAGAAATTTTTTATGAAACAAAAAAAATAAAAAGTGGTAAGGTTGCTGATTATATTCCCCAGCTTGCCAGGGTAAACCCTGAACACTATGCCATTTCAATTTGTACTATTGATGGGCAGAGATTTTCACTTGGAGATGCAAAAACAAACTTCTGTCTTCAATCAACTTCTAAACCAATTAATTATTGTATTGTTCACGAAGACCTAGGTGAAGATAAAGTACATAAGCATATTGGCAGAGAACCAAGTGGCCTTGTTTTTAATGAGCTTTCCCTAAATTCAAGAGGATTACCCCATAACCCTTTAATTAATGCTGGTGCTATTATGTGTTGTTCATTGATTAAACGTGAACTTGAGATCTCAGATAGATTTGAACATGTAACTAATGTATGGAAAGAGTTAACTGGTGGAACAAAACCAAACTTTAATAATTCAGTTTATCTATCAGAAAGACAAACTGCTGATAGAAATTTTGCTTTAGCTTATTTTATGAGAGAAAATGGCGCATTTCCTCCTCAAACAAATCTTGTGGAAACTCTTGAGTTTTATTTTCAGTGTTGTTCAATGGAACTTAATGCTGATGCAATGGCTGTCGCTGCGGCTTCTCTTGCCAATGCGGGCATTTGTCCGATTACTGACAAAAAAGTTTTTAACCCAAAAACTATTCAAAACTGTTTATCTTTAATGTATTCATGTGGTATGTATGATTTTTCCGGTGAGTTTTCCTTTAAAATAGGTTTACCGGCAAAAAGTGGTGTATCAGGGGCATTAATGGTAGTGATTCCACAAGTAATGGGGATTTGCATTTGGTCACCCAGACTTGATGAGCATGGAAACAGCGTCCGGGGTGTAGAATTTTGCCGTAAACTTGTCGAACACTATAATTTTCATAATTATGATATTTTGGTAAATGAATCATCCAAAAAAGATCCCCGGGGTAAAAAATATGAATCTAAAGTAAATGATCTGGTCAGCTTGATATGGGCAGCAACTTATGGAGATTTAGATGAAATACAGAGGCTTGAAGCCAGAGGGATGGATCTGAATGTATCAGATTATGATGGGAGAACAGCAATCCATCTTTCTGCCGCTGAAGGAAATCTGGAAGTAATAAAATATCTGATTGAGAAAAAAGTAAACATTAACCCTCGTGATCGCTGGAACGGTACTCCATTAACTGACGCAAAAAAATGTAATCACATTGATGTAATTGATTATCTGATACTTCATGGCGGAATCGAGTAAAAA
>CAYRDV010000108.1:0-12640 GCA_964422885.1 uncultured Candidatus Sericytochromatia bacterium | reverse complement strand
CTTCATCATGAAGCCTTTTTTTATTGGCTTATGTTAGATTGACCAAGTGATAATTCTTTTTACCCTTTTGAATCAAAATAAATTTTCCTTTTAAAAGATAATCTATATTTACGATCCCTTCCAAATTATCAAACTTATCTTTATTTATTTTCAGGCCACCCTGCTGAATAAGTCTTTTGGCCTCACCTTTGGAAGGAACTGCATTTGAATTTACCAGTAAATCTACAACAGAAATACCTTTCAATAATTCATGTTTGTCTATATTTCCAGAAGGAACACCTTCAAATATTTCCAATAGTTCTGATTCATCAAAAGATTTCAGATTTTCGCTGGTCGCATTGCCAAATAAAATCTGACTGGCCATTTTTGCTTTTTCCAGTGCTTCTTTACCATGTACCCGAATAGTAATATCATCAGCTATTGCGTTTTGTATTGGCCTTAAATGAGGAGCTTCCTGCTGTTCTTTTTCAAGAGCCTCAACTTCGTCTCTTGATTTTAGGGTAAATACTCTGATATAGGTTTTACTGTCTTCATCAGGGCTATTTAACCAAAACTGATAAAATTTATATGTTGAAGTTTTCCTTGAATCAAGCCAGATATTTCCGCTTTCAGTCTTACCAAACTTTGTTCCATCTGCCTTTTTTATCAATGGCGTGGTCAGAGCAAAAGCAGTTTCCCCATCTTTTCGTCTGATTAATTCTGTTCCAGTAACAATATTTCCCCACTGATCAGAACCGCCCATCTGAAGTTTGACGTTTTTATTTTTAAAAAGATAATAAAAATCATATCCCTGAACCAGTTGATAACTAAACTCAGTAAAAGACATTCCACTTTCCAGACGATTTTTTACGGAATCTTTTGCCAGCATATAGTTAACAGTGATATGTTTCCCGATATCTCTGATAAAATCCAAAAAAGAAAAATCTTTAAACCAGTCATAATTATTAACTATTTCAGCAGAATTGGCACCACAGTCAAAATCCAGAAATTTTTGTAATTGTTTTAGCTGTGATTGCTGATTATATTTTAAAGTTTCTTCGTCCAAAAGATTTCTTTCTGCACTTTTGCCGGATGGATCTCCGACCATACCAGTAGCACCGCCAATTAAGGCAATTGGCTTATGCCCTGATTTCTGAAAATGTAAAAGAGTCATGACCTGAGCGAGATTTCCAACACCCAGAGAATCGGCAGTAGGATCAAAACCGATATACCCTAAGGTCATTTCTTTTTCTAACTGTTCTTCGGTTCCGGGTGTGACATCATGGATCATCCCTCTCCATTTTAATTCTTCTATAAAACTCAAAATATATCTCCTGGAAAATATGAGTTGGTAATATTAATTATATGTAAACTGAGATTTTATATTTAGGCAGGTCTCATGCTTTCTAAAATTTTCTTAATCTGTTCTTTTCTACAGGCAAGGCATACCGGGTCCATATCTACATAAAGGTAATATTTTGTAGAAACCATTCTTTTACAATAAGCACATTTAGCTCCGTTAGGATATTGAAACTTTTTACCGGATTCTGCACATTCAAACCACTCTTTTCCTACTATTTGTTTGTCTACTATTTCATCGCTCATTAAAATAATCCCTTTAACCAAAAATTTATTTCTAGATTTAAATTATAATATAAAGATAACAAAAAGGCATAATAGAGTTTGCTCTGGTTATAAAATTAAATATACAGTTCATACCATTCCTGAAATAAGATAAGTGATAATATTTTATTTGCATATTTGTAATCCTCGTTACCAGAATAAAATTTATTTATCATTTCTTCAACCTTTTTTACCTTAAAAATTCCATGTTTATTCAGATTGTCTGGAGAAAGAGTCTCATAAACATAATCTTTCAGATTTGCAAACATCCAGTTACTTACAGGCATAATAAAACCCTCCTTCTTTCGGAAAACCATTTCCGGGGGAAAATATTTTAAAGCAGCCTTTTTTAAAATATATTTTGTCTCACCATTTTTTATTTTTAAATTACCAGGTAATTTTGAGGCAAAATCAATAAACCGGGTATCAAGATAAGCAGTTCTTATTTCCAACGAATTAGCCATTGAAAGCCGATCCGTAAAAGTTAAAACCTGATCAGGAAAAACACTGATAAATTCGGCATTTAAGATCCGATTCAGAGGATCAGAAAGTTTAATATTAGAGAATACATGTTCTAAATGATTAACTGTATTTATATCTTTAATTTTCTGGTAAAAATCAGGATTATAAATCTCATTTTTTTCATTTTCATTAAAAACAAATAGCTTACTTCTCCATTCATAGTCTTTAAGATTAACAAATTGTTTTAAAAATTCTATCTGGCTCTCAAAAGGATGTATAAGCGAAGTATCTCCTGTTTGCAGAAAATTATTATAATTTGCTAAAGGGTAAGCCAGCCTGTGGGAAAGATAACTGCCAAATAATTCATCAGCACCATCACCTGAGATAGCAACCTTTACATGTTTACTAATCAGTTTTGATAGAAAATATGTTGAAAAAACACCGGCAAACGGCTCATCAAATGCAGAGATAATTTTTTTTATATTTTTCGGAAAATTATCAAAAGAGACTTCTTCTTCATAGTGATCAGTATGATACTTATCAGCAACCCACCTCGCCCAGTAACGGTCATCTTCCTTACCTGTGGTTGTAGAGTCACCTTTATAAACAAGAGTAAACGTTTTAATCCTCTGGTTTGAATTTTCTGCCGCGATTGCTGCGGATAAACTTGAATCAATACCCCCGCTAAGAAAGAAACCAACAGGAACATCAGATAAGAGTCTTTTTTTTATTCCTTGTTCTAAAAGCTTTAGCAGTTGCCCAGCAACATCATCTTCAGATAAATTAAAACTATCATCAGCTTCAAATTTAACATCCCAGTATCTCACTATTTCAGCTTTAGAACCAGGTTTAAAGATTAAGATACTGGCAGGTGGCAGGCTATAAATATTTTTAAAAATAGAAAGTGGATGTGGCACATGTTTATAACTTAAATAATGATGGAGTGATTCCGGATTTAATTCTCTTTTAAATCCGGGTATCTGTAATAAAGCTTTTATTTCTGAGGCAAAATACAATTTATTTTCCAATATAGTATAATAAACAGGTTTTTTCCCGGTTCTATCACGGGCAAGTAAACCTGAATTAGTTTTTTTATCCCAGATTGCCAGAGCAAACATCCCATCAAGCTGTTTTACCATTTCCAAACCATATTCTTCATAAAGATGAGGTAATATTTCAGTATCACACCCGGTATTAAGCCTATGACCTTTTTTCAGAAGTAAACGTCTTAGTTCAGGGAAATTATAGATTTCACCATTCTGTACAGCCCAGATATTTTCATCTTCATTTGCCATTGGCTGGCGACCATTATTAATATCCAGGATACTAAGACGACATGCTCCCAAGGCAAAATTAGAATTATAAGTATAAAACTGATCATCAGGACCACGATGCTCAATAGTACCAAGCATATTTCTGACAATTTGCTCATTGCCAAAACCAAAACAACCGCAAATTCCGCACATACTATTTTTCCTTCAGGGGTACATAACTGCCGGGACGAATTCCCTGATGTACAGGAGAAACAGTATGAGCCTGATTAACAGGAATTGAGGAATCAAGGACATTTTCTTCTATAACACCTTCCGTTGGGTTAACTACATATTCTCTAACAGGAATAAACTTAAAAGAATTTTCGGCTTTAATGATACTTATATATTCAAAAATAAAGCTTTCTCCATCATTAAAATCAAAAGCTCTGGCATAGCGTAATAATCTTTCTCTAAAAATAGAATTATTCGCCGGATAATATTTTAACGCAGTAAAAATACTGGTAATGGTAATAGATTCACCAACATGATTAAAGTGGTTACTAAACTTTCCGTATTGTGAAACTAATATCCGATTTTTGCTATCTTTTTGTTTATAAACATTTATATAAAAGTTTATGACATCAACAGAAAAAACCCGCCAGATAATTATCCCCCAAAAATTAGTATAGATTTCCAGGGTTTTTTGTAAAGGTTTTCCCAAAGATTTTTTACCGTAAAAATTATAAAAAAGACCTGCATGGGCCAATGGTAAAATAAAAAGGTACAATATCAGACCAAAAGCCAGAAAGCTGTTAATTAAAGTAAAAGTGTTATTATCTGGTACTGATAGCTTAGAAATATTTAATAAATTTAAAATTTTATCTGGATAACTCCCTGGTAAAAAATATAAAAAGCCTGTTAACATCACCATCTCACATAATAAACCTAATCTAATCTGGGTAAGGATAAAAGCAAAGCTTAAAATTATCAGTAACCCTCCCAAATATCTGGTTTCAGGTATCAATAATAAAACAGCAGATAAAATCTGACTACTCCAGGCAGAGTGATTTAAAAATTTAAAAATCTGATTTTCCGGTTTCAGTTTCTTATAAAATTTATTCCAGTATCCCCACTCCGGGTTAACAAGGCCATACTCCATACCATGATTTTTTGGATAACCAGCCTGATACTTATATATCCCTGATGAAAGAATAATCAGAGCAAAATCATACTGTAAAACAAGGAGCGATAAAGGTTGTAATGATGTAGCATAATTTGCTGTATACTCAAATAAAAAAACAGCTCCTGCCAGCCAGTAGGTAAAAAAACCAGGAGCCCCCATTCCCCTAAGTAAGCTTTTCCATCTCAGGCTGACAAAAAAATAACGGCATAATATCAGGTTAGCTAAAGAAGTAATTACAGTATAAAAATTGAATATTAATGAAAGTGAAAGTAAAAACCAAATTATTAAAACAAGAGGAAAAATTTGTGGATTCAATATCTGATCACGCCATTTTCCTGACTGAATATAACCTTTCCATTTTTCACTGAGAAAAAAATATTTCCAGTGTGGTAAAGCATTTAATAAAGTTCCGAATAAAAATAATCCGTAAACTATCCTGATAAACGCCTGAGTTCCTGAGCTTATTTCCGGCATCGGAATAAAACTTAAAAATTCAGGCATTTAATTTTCCCAGTAAAAAAACATCTGAATAATCTTCTCCGACCCAGCGATCTTTTTTCAATTCTCCTTCGATAATAAATCCTGACTTTTTAAACGAATTTAACGCACGGGGATTAGTAGCAAGAACATAAGCATATACTTTATGTAAATTCAGACGTTCAAAGGCATAACGACTGATTAAAGATAGTGCCTCAGTTCCCAGACCAATACCTAAAGAATCTTTTTCACCAATAATAATTCTTATTTCAGCCTTACGATGCCGCCAATCAATTTGCCAAAGCCAAACATTACCAATATGGTGATTATCTTCAGTTTTTTCGATCGCAAAATAAAGGCAATCTTTTTGTTTATGAAGGTTCGCAAACCATTCCTGATGTTCAATATCTGATACTGGAAATGCCCGATCTACAAGTTTAATAATCTCAGAATTATTATTCCATTCCCTTGTTTTTTCAAGATGCCTGCTTTCAAAAGCATTTAAAGAAACTTTTAAACCAGAAAACATATTTTTATTCCTTTATAAATATAAAGTGTGCCTTTTAATTAATTATAATCTCTATTATTCAAAACCTTTAAGTGGTATTTTTTATTCTATGGGTGTTAGTTTTTCCCTGAGATAATAAAGTGGGTACTTTTTTTCTTTTACAATATCCATATTTTTATTCACGCTAAAATCCACAAAGTCTTTAAGCTTCATTGAATAAAAATTAATACCGTTAAAATTTAATTCTTTATAAAAACATTCTTTTTTTAGAAATTCCTTCATTATTCTTGGTTTAATTGCCTTACTGGTACTTCTTTCAATACAATCCGTTTGAACAAATAATTCATTACCATCATAATCAAGACACTTAATATTAAATAAATTTTCTTCATATACTCTAAAATCGTATAAACTCTTCATTTTGTCATCCGGCATATGAGCAAAGCTATTGGTATTACAGTCAACACCCAAACCAACCACATACCCTCCAGCTTCAATTATTTTCCAGAAAGGAGATTTTTCACCAAATGTTTTTATATCCTTATGATGTTCATAAGTAAATTCGGTAGCGTAATAACCCTTACATGCCACAGAACACCAGGGGTGTATTGACCTGATAACATTTTCTTTCCGCCTGAAAATTTCTGAAATTAAATTTGTCCGGCAAGGCGTTTTTCGGACATCAAAAACCGGATTTTTTATCAGGTAATCATAATAATCCCCACCAGTAAATGGAAACGAAGGCATACAAACAGTTGATTTTTTATCAAAATAATAATCAACAAAGCTAAACAGGCCTTTTATATCTGCAATATCTTTAATCATATCCGAATAGATATGAAAATAGATAACAGCACTATTACTCTCTATTTCAAGCTTTTGGAAAATATCACTTAGGTTCATTACACCATTCTAAAATAAAATCAGTTAAATTTTTTACTACATTTGGCATCTGTTCAAGAAAATAATGCTCATTAATCCCATGTGGATTTTTACCACCACCCGGACCATATAAACAAACATTTTTGGTTTTAAAATGCCTCATATCCGAAAACCCGGTAATAGGGATCACCAAGACTTCTTTATTACTGTTTTTTTCGATCGTTTTCTTTAATTTACCAATAAGATAAGAATCAGCATCCGTTCTAAAAGCGGGTGTTTTAAGTAAAGCCTCTTTTACCTGAATTCTTTCAGAAATACTATTTGCAATTTCTTTTACTCTAGAAAAAATCTGCTCCGGTGTAAAATACTCAGAAAAGCCAAGGTGAATTTCCAGTTTTGCTTCCGCAGGAACAGAACCACTCCATGTTCCTGAATGGAAAGAACCAACATTTATATAATATGATTTTTCAATATTTTCAAATTTTGGTTGATTTTTATTTAACTCATCAATAAAATCCTTAACTTTTTGAATAAACTCCATTCCAATATAAATTGGATTTATCCCTCTGTATTCAACACAGGCAGCAACCGGCTCACCCTGAATAAAAATATCCAGGGTCAACTGGCCAAGATGAGCATAGATTATCCTCTCTGACCATGTTCCATCAATAATGATCACACCGTCTGCACTTAAACCGTTTTCAACAAGTGTCTTACTGCCATTTCCTGTTGTTTCGTCTTCAATAACAGATTCCAGAATTAAATCACCTTTTAGCTTGATTTCCATATTTTTTAGCAGATTTGCTATTAACAGAATTATTGTTATCCCAGCCTTATCATCAAGAGAACCTCTGCCATAAAGAATATTATTCTCTACTACACCCGAAAAAGGCGGTTTTTCCCATCTGGAAGGCGTATCAACGGGAGTTATATCACAATGTGAATTTAATATTAAAGACTTATATTTCTGATTTTCACTGCCTTTTATAGTTACAGCCAGATTAATTGCTTGCTCATCATTCCGGGAAAAATATATTTGTGGTGCTAAACCCAGTAATTCCATTTTGTTTTTTACAAAAAGCTGAGCTTCTTTTTCATTGCAATAAAAAGAGTCAAATTTTACAAATTCTGATAAAAAATTTATATATTCAGGTAACAAGTTTTGTACTTGCTCTTTAATTTTATACTCAAAATCCATGATAAACTTCTCTAAAATATAGCTATTATATAATAAAATTTTAGGAATAACTCAATATTGTTAAATTACATTATTTTATATAAAATATATTATTCATTTTTCCTGAAAGCAAATTTTGATTATAATTTATCTTATGGAGTCTAAAAATATGACTAAATTTGAAAAAATCCAACCAGGAGATTCTGCTGAATTAAAACATATAGTTTCTGAAAATGATATTCAAAAATTTGTTGATTTAACCGGCGATGATAACAAAATACATGTTGATAAAGATTATGCCAGCCAAACTCCTCTGAAAAAAAATGTTGCACATGGAATGCTCGGAGCTTCATTTTTATCAACAGTCATAGGAACCAAACTTCCAGGAGATGGGGCTTTATGGTTATCCCAAAGTCTGGAATTTCTATTACCAATACGGATTGGTGATGAAATAACAATTAAAGCTGAAGTTATAAAAAAATTAGCTCATGAAAACATAATAGAACTTAAAACTGATATTTTTAATCAAAGTAATCAAAAAGTTACTACTGGTAAAGCAAAAGTAAAAATTATAGAACCTGTAATTACTGAACCGGAAAAAGAAATAAGAAGGGCTGAAAAAATTGCTCTGGTAATCGGAGGAAGCGGTGGCATTGGCAGGTCTGCATGCCTCTCACTGGCAAAAAAAGGCTTTCATCTGATAATTCATTACAATAGTAACGAAGAAGCTGCCAAAGAAGTAAAAAGACAGGTTGAAAGTTTTAATTGTAAAGCTTTATTAGTTAAAGCCGATATTCTCAATGAAAAAGATATAGATGACATTTTTGAAAAAATTGCCCGTAATTTTGACCATATAACGGTTTTAGTTAATTGTGCTATAACCAAACTGCATTATGCAAAATTTGCAGAATTAAAATGGGAAAAAATTCAGGAACAATTTGAAATAAATATTAAAAGTAATTTTAATTTAATAAAGAAAGTTCTTCCCTTTATGGAAAAACAAAATTATGGCAAAATAATAAATATTACAACCTTAAATATAGAAACAGTTCAGCCGGAAATGTTACCCTATATTATCGCAAAATCAGCCCTAAAGGGATTTTCTAAGTCTCTGGCACTGGAGCTTGGTCCCAAGGGAATAAGAGTAAACATGGTATCACCAGGTTTAACCGAAACAGAGCTAACGGCAAATATACCTCAAAAAACAAAGCTGGTAATGGAAGCAAAAATTCCCCTGAAAAGACTTGCACGGACAGAAGATATTGCCAATACTATCTGTTTTTTAGCCTCAGAAGAGTCCGATTTTCTAAATGGAGAAACAATTAGGGTTAACGGAGGACAAAGTATGATATGAGTTCTCCCAAATATACCGATATTTTAAAATATAATTCAGCTTATAAAAAAAACGGTAAAATATATAATATCGCAATTTTATCCAATACCATAAATACTCCTTTAAAAGATATTATCGAGTATTATTTAAGAATTGAAGGAATTAATGCTGAAATTACTCTTGGTAATTATGATAATATAGTTCAGGATAGCAATAAATTTAAAGATTATAATGCAATAATAATTTTCTGGGAAATTGCTAACCTGATCCATGGTTTTCAGTATAAAGCCCAGCTTTATACTGAAAATGAATTAAAGTCGTTGATAATAAAAATTAAATCGGAAATAGATTTTGTAATTTCCAACCTGAAGAATACAGGGTTGGTTCTTTTTAATAAATTTTCAGTACTTGCTTTTAATTACCAAAATATTCGTTTAAATAATCTTGATGAAGTCTGTAGTGAACTCAATTATTATTTATCAAAAAATTTACCAGATAATTTTATTTTGATTGATACAGATAAAATTATCTCAAAATTATCTATAGATAAAAGTATTGATTTCAGATATTTTTACCTGTCAAAAATGCTTTATACCATAGAGTTTTATAAAAGCTATGTAAGCTTTATAAAGCCAATTATTTTATCAGCAAATGGTAAAAGTAAAAAAGTATTAATTTTTGATTGTGATAATACAATCTGGAAAGGTATTTTAGGCGAAGATGGCTCTGAGAATCTGGAGATGTCTGAATCTACCAAAGATGGTGATATTTTTGCTGAAATCCAACATTTATTATTAACCTTAAATAAGCAGGGAACCCTGCTTGGCATTTGTTCAAAAAATAATGAAACAGATATTGAAGAAGTGATAATGACTCATCCTGATATAAAAATAAAGAATGAAAATATATCAATAAAAAAAATAAACTGGAATGATAAAGCAGAAAATTTAACCGCTATTGCTCAAAATCTAAATCTGGGCCTTGATAGCATTGTATTTCTTGATGATTCAGATTTTGAAGTAAATTATATTAGAGAAAATCTGCCTGAAGTAACAGTTTTACAGGTTCCAAAAGAAAAGTACGAATATCCGGGGTTATTAAGAAAAAATTCATCTCTCTTTTTTAATCTTTCTCAATCAGATGAAGATTTAAACCGCTCTGAACTTTATAAAACAGAGGAAGTAAGAAATAAGGAAAAAAAGGTTTTCACCAATCCTGAAGATTATCTTAAATCATTAAAATTATCGCTTAGTATATACATTAATGAAAAAAAGCTTATTCCCAGAATAGCACAATTAACTCAGAAAACTAACCAGTTTAATCTTACAACAAAGAGATATACGGAATCCAATATTAAAAGTTTTTTTGAAGATAATAATTATTTAGTTTTAGTCATAAATCTTACTGATAAATTTGGTAATTATGGTATTACAGGGGTAAATATTATAGAAATAAATGTTGAAAATAAATCAGCTTTTATAGATACATTTTTGTTAAGTTGTCGGGTAATAGGAAGAAATATAGAATATGCTTTAATGGATAACCTTATAAAACTATTATCTGAAAAAGGAATAAAAAGCCTGAAAAGTGTATATATTAAAACATCTAAAAATGAGCAGGTAAAAAAATTTTATGAGTCATTAGAGTTTAAACTTATAAAAGAAACTGATTCCCGAAAATTCTACGAACTGAATATTGATGATTATAATTTTAAAAACTTGGATTATATAGAGGTTAAATATGTCAATGGATGTTGAAAAAAAAATAAAAAGTGTTATGTCTTCTGTATTTGATATTCCAATAGAACATATTGATGAAAATAGTTCTCATGAAACTATTGAGAATTGGGACAGTTTAAGGCAGATGAACCTTGTTTTGGCACTTGAAGAAGAATTTAGTATTACTTTTAATGAAAATGAAATAATAGATTTGGAAAATTTTAAACTGATACGGATAACTATTAAAGAAAAGCTTAATATTTAGCCTGAATATTTCAGAGCTTTTACCATAGATAAGAGCAGATATTTGAGATTATCTTTGATTGGAAATTTTTTCCCTATTCTTATCCACTTTTTCCAATACCTTTAGCCAGCCATGCTCCCAGTCTCTAACACCAGCAAACCAGGCGGAACAGTTATTACATGGTGAACACTCTGCTCCTTTTCCCTCAAGATGTTTCCGGCGATACCAATTAAAAATATCTCCATGCCATATCTCTTTGATACTTTTCTCCCATACTGTAGGAAATAATTTTGCTGTGCTAAAAGCAATATCCTGACCACAGAGAGCAATTCGCCCAAGAGTGTCAACGTTAAGGCGCTCAAAAGGCCAGACACATGGCTCTTTTTTTTCATCAGAATGATTAGTATATAAGTTTTTATCAAGGGCATGTTCCAGATTAATTGAGGTATTGTTGTCCCAGTTAAGAAACTTTCTGGTAATTACCTCATCAACACCAACATCTTCCATCCAGAATTTTATTGCCTTATCAAGCTTCCCCTCCATAATGTCCTGCCGGATAATAGATACAACAATCCGGTTTTTGGTTTGATATTTTTTTCTAAATTCTATCGCCACCCGAACATTATTTACCTGCTCTTTCCACCTTTTGTTAATATCAGAAGTAGTTCCTTTATAAGGAGGCCTTACAACTGAGTAAGTAACCGCATCTCCGGCATCCATCGAAAATTCAATCATATCAATATCTGCTTTGATAATTCGTTCAAGTTTTTCCCTTAATTTTGCTGAAGGGCCAAATTTACTACCATTTGTATTTAGCCATATTTTTGCACCCTTACTCTTGGCAAGCTCAATCATTTCTACCATTTGCGGATGAAGCATTGGCTCACCACCACCGGTACATCGCATCCAGGCACCATATTCACCGCATTCAGCAGCAATTTTACTCCATAATTCTTCAGGAAGAAAGTCAGCCTTTTTTTTATGATAAAATTGTCTTAATTCTGAATTTCCATCTGAATATGGGCAATTAGGGCAACCAAAATTACATGGATAAGTAATAGATAAGACGACCATCAGTGGGAATAGTTCAGCACCCTGTCTGTTAAATTTTGTCATCCAAGCCTTTTAAATACACTTTTCTTTGAATAAACCATAGTATTATTGTATAGTATTTTTTGGATAAAAATGCCTGAATATTTTTGAGCCTGTTTTTTTGAGTGAAAGAGCCTGATAACAAAACACTTGTGGTTTTACAGCCGGGATATATTCCCTGGCTTGGTTTTTTTGATCAGCTCTGTAAATCGGATATTTTTGTGATTTATGATGATGTTCAGTTTGATAAGCATGGCTGGAGAAACCGGAATCGGATAAAAACAGCAAACGGGCTACAATGGCTTACAGTACCTGTATTTAATAAGGGAAAAAGTAAGCAGTTGATTCTGGATGTAGAAATTGATAATAAAACAGACTGGGCAAAAAAACATCTTGAAACAATAAAACAAGCTTATGCTAAAGCACTTTATATAAAAGAATATTTACCAGAATTAGAAGATTTATTATTTGGTGACTGGAAATACCTTGCTGAGCTTGATGTAGCAATGATTAAGTTAATATGCAAATGGCTCAATATTGAGCGTAAAATTATATATTCATCAGAATTAAATATTTTTGGTGATAAAAATGAAAAAATTTTAAACTTATGCCAACATTTAAATTGTAAATACTACTTAACCGGAGATAAAGCAAAAAATTATCTTGAGACTGAATTATTCATTAAAAACGGAATACAAGTAATCTGGCA
>CAYRDV010000107.1:11768-15984 GCA_964422885.1 uncultured Candidatus Sericytochromatia bacterium | reverse complement strand
GTTCCCCTTCCTTTGGGCGTTAGACCAAGGGAAGGGGTTAGGGGATGGGTTAAAGAGTGTGTGCTCCCTATTCCAGGAATCATTAGGAATTTTTCTGAATAGTTCTCACTTGATTTTTCTAGTATTTCTGCATCTTTATCGCCAATAAAATAATCTATTTCTGAGCCAAAAGTGCTGACCGGATGCCCATAAGAAGTTACCTGAACTGGCGCTATTCTCAGATTTGATAAAAAGACTGATTCATGGTTCAAACCTATATCCGGATAAAAAACCAGGCTGAAATTATTATTATTTAAAGGGGCAAGGTTAAAGTACCCATTTATCTGGTTTAGGATAATCACTTTTTTAAAGATTTCTGTTTCTACACTTTCAACCCATTCACCTAAATGAATAAGAGTTAAATTATAATATTTAGCCAAAAAATTTATATATTCATAAAAATCTTGATATATATAATGCTCTGGATAAAAATACCTTGTTATTATTGCAATTTCTTTTTTATCAGGGTCATTTATAATTTTAAAATCTTTACATTTCTCTTTTATCAATGAATTTATTCTTTGTTTTACAAATTTTTCTGATTGCGGAATCCCATAGGTGCAAAAAAAGTAGGGGATATTCATGCCATAGGTTACACCAGCATCATTATCAATAAGCGATATATTATTAACATGTTTTCCCAGATTTTGGATATATTCTTTTTTTGTATAGATATAAAGTTTAAAATATTCCCAATACCAGATTGCAAATAAATATGGTGAAGCATTCAAATAATGATAATCAATAATAATTTGATTTGTAACTGAATACAGGGTTAAAATTTTAAGCAGACTGTTTTTTGTATTTTCCTCCAATAATAAGCCAGCAATAAATTTATCTGTAGTTTCAAATTCTGATATTGCCACTAAACTACTTATTTTACTATTCAGACTTATATATATTTCCTGATGAGAATCAGGTATTATAAAGCTTTCATGACAAAAATGTTCCAAAAAAAATTTTATAAATTCATTAAACTCCCGATAATCCTGATAATTTAGAAATAAATTATTGCGGTTGAAATAATGTTCAATTGTATTTAGAAATAAGTTTGATAATTTTTGAGCAGAGTCATTTTTAGGCGTTTCTACAAGTTTAGAAGGAGTGAATATAATAGGCTTTTCCTGTGGTAGCTGCTTTAGTTGTTGATGATTCTGGATCAGATAATCAATAGCCTGTTTAAAATAAAAACTATTTTCAGAATCAAATAAAATCCTTAAATCAATGTTTTTTATTTTATCTTTTATAAAATCCTTATAAATATCATCATTAATTAATTGTAAGGTTTTATCAATAAATTCTTCATTTGTATTTGTTATCAGCTCTGATAATCCCAGTTTTCTTAATACAGCTCCAGCAAATCTGTTATAGGCTTTATCTCCTTCTAAAGTAACAACTGGTTTTCCCAGATAAAGTCCATCTATAACTGAGTTATAACCACCAAAATGAAAGGGATCCAATGTTATATCACTTTCTTCAAATAACCTCATATACTCCTGATAAGGGCAATTGGTAATTACCTCAATATTTTCGTTTCCCAGTATTTCTGCTATTTCATCCTTTAATAAAAAATAGTAGTTATCATCTTTAATTCCGGGAAAAAAACGAAAACAGATTTTCTTTTCCGATTTTTCTATTATTTTATGAAGGGTTTCAAGCATATTAAAATTTATTTTTTGTAAAGTCCAGGGGCAGGCGATTAGAAGAGGTGAGACGTGAGAAGTGAAAGGTGAAAAGGAGTTGTAGGGAACAGTCGCGACTGTTCCTGTCAGAGGTGAAGAGGAAGGAATTTGCTCCTCATTTGCTCGTTGAGCGGAGTCGAAACGGAGAGAGGAGCTTGAGAAAAGTTTCCTTGTATAGTTAGGAATACTTGATTTAATTCCCATTCCTGGGATAAGTAACAATCGCTCAGAATAATTATCAGCTATTTTATTTATATCTTCAGATTCCTGCCCACCAATAAAAAAATCTATTTCTGAACCAAAGGTACTTACCGGATGGCCATAACAGGCAACCTGAACAGGTGCTATTCGCAAATTGGATAAATAAACTGACTCAATATTCATCCCGATATCAGGGTAAAAAGCCAGGGCAAATTCATTATTATTTAATGGAGAGAAATCAATATTATTTTCATATTTTAATTCAATGATGTTTTTAAAAACTTTGGTATCAACATATTTTGATACATTCCCAAGTTTAATTAAGGTTAATTCATAATCATCTGCCAATGATTTTATAAACTGATAAAGACATCTGTAAATAGAATGTTCGGGGCTTAAAAATGCTGATATTACAGCAATTTTTTTAGGCTTTGGATTGTTTAACAGGTTGATATTTGTAATTTGTTCTTTGATTATTGTATTAATTTTAAATTTAACAGGTTTATCTTGAGCAGAATTAACATATGTTGCTAAAAAATATGCAGAGCTTAAATTCCCAGGAATAATTATATTTTTATCAATAAGGTTTATTTTTTCGAGATGGTTCTCCGCATTTTTAGACGAGTTTTCACTCACTAGTGAAAATGAGTTAAAGTATTGCCAATACCAAATTGTAGAGAGACTTTTATCAAACAAAAAAAGTTTCTCATAATCCAGATAAATTTTGTTTTTAATTGAGTATAAGGTTAAAATTTTTACAAATCTGTTTTTTGATAAAATCTGAAAATTATTCATATTTTTATCTAATAATTCTATTATAAAATCATCAGTGTTTTTTAATTTACTTAAAGCAGGAGTAGATGAAATAACTGAATTTAAACTAATATAATTAATAAATTGGTTTTCTGGGATATTAAATTCATCACTAATAAATAATTCTAGAAATTTAACTATAAAACAATTAAATTCACGATAGTTTTCTTCTGCAAATAAACTTTTTTGTTTTTTATATACTTCAAATTTTTTTAAAATATTTTCTAATAACTCATGATGATTATTGGTGTTAAATAAACTAAAAAGAGTTTCTTTCTTACTCATAATCAATAGCTAATTGATTTATTTTTTCAATAATTTCATCAACAGTCTGTTTTAATTCGCTTCCCATTTTTTTGTATTCATCAGGATATTTATCCTGCATAAAGTACATCAAAGCATAATAAACAGGTTTAAATCTATCTTTGAAATTAAATTCATTTTCTGAAAATATTTTAAAGGCGTAATTATATTGTTTTTTAGCGATTAATAATAAGATAAATTCAAGAATATTGTCTTTATATTCGTCTAAAATTAATAGGTTATTTAAAAATTCCTTAGAGGTATTAATAGCTTCTTCAATTTCATTATTCCATAATAAAACTAATGCTAAAATAAAAAATTTATCAGAGCTTTTATCTTTTTGAATAGCCTGTGCAGCTAATTTTAATGCATTATCTTTTTTAGTTTTATTTTCAAAATAAAGTATAGCTAAATTATTCATAGCTATTAAATTATTATTATTAATTGCCATAAGATAATATTTTTCTGCTTTTTCATAATTTTTTTCTTTATTATATAATGATGCTAAATTATTCATAGCATTTGAATCACCTGTTTCTGCTGCCATAAGATAATATTTTTTTGCTTTTTCATGCTCCTTAAGTTTTTCATCATATAAAAGTCCTAAAGATAATAATGCAAGTTTTTCACCTTTTTCTAATGCTTTTAATAAAAATGTTTCTGCTTTTTCATAATTATTACTTTTTAAAAATAACAATGCTAAATTAATCAAAGCTGAATAATAATTATTATCAACCGCCATAAGATAATATTTTTCAGCCCTTTTATCATCTTTAAATTCGTCCTCATACAAAATTGCTAAATTTTTTATAATATCTGAATTCCCATTATCAATTGCCATAAGATAGTATTTTTCAGCATTTTTATAATCTTTAAACTCGTCTTGATATAAATATCCCAACATAGGTAGTACTGATTTTTCACCTCTTTCAAGTGCTTTAAGATAGTATTTTTCAGCAATAGCACTATTTTTAAGGTTATGATATAACATACCTAAATTAAAAAAGCTTTCAGGTTTTATAGTATTTTCTTTTTTAGTGACAAACTCTTTTATTAACAAAATAATTTGCTTGAATTGCTTAGGTTTATTTTTAATTTGTTCTAGACTTTTAAACGATTCCTTAAAGTCTTGATTATGTAGATATTTAAAACCATCAATAAAAAGTTCTTTATCTGAC
>CAYRDV010000107.1:0-11758 GCA_964422885.1 uncultured Candidatus Sericytochromatia bacterium | reverse complement strand
CTGACTTAGATAATTCTTTTAATAAATTGGAGTTTTTGATGTTTAAAAATTCTCTTGTACATTCTAATAATTCATGTTGTACTTCAATATCAATTCCAGTTCTTATTAATGCTTCTGTCACATATAAAGCGTGTTTCTCATATACTCTTCCACTATTAACAGCCTCAATATGTCTTTTTGCCCTACTTGTGAGTTCTTTTTGATCACACCATATTTCCAAAAACTGTACAAGCCACTGAACCTTGTTTTTATCTCTTCGTCTACCATATCTCATCAGATACCAGACATTAAAAAACCTTTCCAAAATTTGGTATAAGTGATTTTTCTTAGAGGTTTCTATTTTTAGAATTATCTTGTTTTTTTCAAGTTCTTTAAGTTGAGCAGATACAATTTTACTTTCAACTCTTGTTTGTTCAGAAATATATTTTGTACTGACAGCATCCCAGCTCATTGCAATTACATCCACAATTTCCTGCTGGTTTGGTGAAAGATCACCCATCCTGTCCTTATAAAGAGGAGTAACCCTATCAAGAACCATTTCCAGATTTTTAAAGGAATTGCCATCTTTTGTATCAGCAAAAACCTCAAAAAGTAAAACAATTGACCGTGGAACTCCTCCGGTTAATCGTCTTAATGCCTCAACCCGACCAGGAAAATTTTTTATTATATTTTCTACATTTTCTCTTTCTTCTTTATTTACTTTTTCACTAAGTTTTAGTAAAAGTGTTTCTGTCTCTTTTTGGTCCAAACCGTTTAAATCAACTATTTTAAAAAAGTCAAAAAATGGTTTAGAGTAGTCATAAGTGTGTTCCAAAACTTCTGAGGATGCACCTACAATCCTTATTTCTGATGAAGTTAACAATACTTCCCTTAAGCGGTGATTTTCCTTATCTTTGAATTTTTTGAACAAATCACCAATATTATCAATAAATAAAATAAGCTTTTTTTTATTTGTTTTTAAATAATTTTCAATGGTCTTAAAACACTTAGATTCATATTCTTCATCCTTTTGAAAAGACTCCATTTCATCAATAAGACCATGAAAGTCTTTGTCTTCTTCAAGATGATCTGCGATATGTTCCCATAACTTTTCAAGATTTCTGATATTGTATTGTTCTTCAGTAAAAATTACCGGGAGAAATCTTTTACTTAAAGAATCATTATCTTTTATTTCATGGTAAAGCCTTAATAACAGTGTTGTTTTGCCATACCCTCTTTGACCCTGAATAATATAATGTTGCTCAGGATATTCCATTTTAGAGTTTTTTATATCATCAAAGATTCTTTTAAATTCTTTTAGTCTTATTACAAAGTCATTAATAAGCTCTTCCCGGTCTATAGTAGCCGGATTATAAATGGTTATATATGAATTAGCCTGCAACATTTTTTTCCCACCATAGTTTTAATAATGGAGAATTAAATCTGTAATTATTTGAATCTACATTTATATATCCATCATGTATCAAAGCATTTACAATTTCTTTGTATTTATCCTGAATATTTAAACCTGTTGCTAAATTTAAAACTTCATTTACAGAAATATTATCATTTGTAGAGATTGAGTTTAGTAAGTCTCTGGCAAATTTATATTCATTACTTTTATATGCTTTTTCCAGCCTTTTATACCAATGTTCAAAATAAATTCGCTGTTCTAATAATTGTTTAAAAGCTAAATCTACAATACTTTCATCAATAATGGTTAAATCTTTTTCATCATAAATATTATCTATTTCCTGAATTACTATTTGAATATAATAAGGGATATGCCACTTAATTTCTGATAAAATTTTATCAATTATTACTGATTCTAATGTAAATTTCAAATTAAGAACAAGTTCGTTTATTAAATCTCTCGCTTCAGTCTCTTTTAAAGGCTGCAAATGGAATACATCCAAATCATTAATAAGATTTACCGAATTAATTCTGCTTACAATATTTTCCAGACCGATTGAACCTGTATAAATAAATTGTACTTTTTCACTTATTTCAGGGCTTTGTCGAAGCTCTCTGTTAGTTTGTAAAAAGTGATATGCAGCATTATTACCTTGCTCATTAATAATATTTTCAAGAGTTTGAGGAAACTCATCAATCATAATAATTAATCTGTTCGATTCTAACTTTAAGCTTTTAATTAGGATTATGAATTCACTGTAATAGTCTAAATTTCTGTTTCCTTCTATTTTTAACGATTTACCTATTTCTGATATTTTATTCAAAACATTTTTTGAAACAGCGCCAATTCTGGTAAACCAGTTTACAACATCTTCTTCAAGCAGATTTTTATATAATCTTTTATAATATTCATTTTCATTACTTACAGATTCGGTAATTAAATATATAATTAAAAAATTTTCTTTTGGATTATCCTGTAAAAATCTCATTAATGATGTTTTACCAACTCTTCTTGGTGCTGAGATTAATATATTATTTCCATTTTCAATCTTTTTCCACAATCTTAAAATTTCTTTTTCTCTTGGAAAAAAGTCTTTACCTCTGACAGTTTGACCAACTTTTATTTTCATTGCCATAATATTTCCTTTCTAATTTATCATAGTTAACAAAATATTTTTTGTCAACGTACTTAACAAAAATATTTTTGTCATCTTAATGTTAGCTGGTTCCTTTACTTATGCTAAAACAATATATTAAAATAAGAGCTGAAATATAGGTAATTACATTTGTAATGTCATTTTTATAAAATGAAAAATCAGTCTGAATTTCCTGAAAACCTTATTAACCTTGCTTCAATCTGCCCCTCAACCAAAGCATTAGGCCCTGGGAACAGGTTTGCTATCTGGACACAGGGGTGTTACCTTGATTGCCATGAGTGCTGCGCCCAGGAATGGCGTAAAATAAAAACAGGAATTCAGGTTGCCCCTCAGTTTCTGGCCCAGGAAATTTTAACGGATAAAACGCTTGAGGGAATTACCATCTCTGGTGGAGAACCGATGCTCCAACCCAAAGCTTTAAACCAACTACTCAAAATCATTAAAGATAATTCTAACCTTGGGATAATCTGCTATACCGGGTATAAGCTGGAAGAGCTAAAAAAAAGGAATGATCTTAATATAAATGATTTACTGGAAAAGATTGATGTTTTGATTGACGGGATGTATATTAAAGAGTTAGATGATAATCAGGGATGGCGTGGTTCTTCAAATCAGGTTATAAATTTTATTACCGGAAGATATAAAGAGTATGAAAATGAATTTTTAAGCAGAAAAAGGGATATTGAGCTCCATTTGTTTAGAGATAATTATTTGATGATTGGAATTAAGCCCAAATGGGCAGATGAGCATATTTTGATTTAATATGGAATTTTAAATGATTTTAGAACAAATTTTTTGCCCCATCTGTAATTTTGAATTAGCTTTTCCTTTGCCTGAATCATGCCCAGGATGTGGTAAAAAACATCTTAATCACGATATAACCCTTGTACCATCAATGCATGGTGTCCCTGATGTCATCGAAAAACTTTATCTAAAATGGTTAAAAAAAGCTAGAAAATTTTTCAAAGCAAAAAACCAGTATGATTCTTTACTTGATGAAATAATGAGCATCCGAGAAGAAGTACGTGAGCTAAAAGAAGAAAAACTAATTGAACTGGTTAATCTTTATTGCAATATGACTGGCCTGGAAAAAAAATTAAATATAAAACCGATTACAAAACCTGAAATAAAAGTCGAAAGAAAAGAACCTACAATTACCGAAAAACCTGTTGAAATAATTATAGAGCCTGAAGTTGAAGAAGTATTCCCAACATTTAAAGATCATAAAACAGTTATAGTTGGCAAAACCAGTAAAGCTGATTTTAAATCAATTGCTGAAGCTATAAAAAATTCTGAACCAGGCACACATATCCTTGTAAAACCAGGTAAATATAAAGAAGATGTAGTTATCGACAGACATGTTGAAATAATCGGGGATGGTAAGCTTGATGAGATTATTCTGACCAACCGTATAAAAAACTGTATCATGATGAATACTGAGTATGCCAGAGTTAGTGGAATAACCTTAAACAGCAAAGCTTCAGCAAAAGGAAAAACTTTTTTTGCTGTTGATATACCATCAGGGAAATTATTACTTGAGAATTGTTCCGTTTCTTCTGATGCAGCAGCATGTATAGCCATTCACGGAGGTAACTCTAACCCGACAATCAGACGTTGCAGAATTCATAAAGGAAAACAGAATGGAATCTATATCTTTGATAATGCCAAAGGGAGAATAGATAACTGCGACATTTATGATAATGAAAAAATTGGCATCGTTGTCAGCCAAAATAGTGCTCCAACTATTATCAGAACAGTAATTCATGATTGTCTACAAAGTGGTATTCTGGTGTTTAAAAATGCTAAAGGCTCAATTGAAAACTGCAAAATTTATAGTAATAAAAATTCAGGAATAGAAATCAGAGAAGGAGGAAACCCATCAATCAGGCAAACTATAAGCTGTGCAAACAAAGAATATGGTGTATATGTTTCATCAAACGGTCAGGGTATGATAGAAAATTCTGATATCTATGATAATAATATTGCCGGGGTTTTTATCCGTGACAAAGGTAATACTTTTATCAAACAATCAAATATTTACCGGGATAAAAAATATGGAATTCTTATTTCTGAAAATGGTCAGGGCGTTATTGAAAGCTGTGATATTTCCGATCATGGTTTAGCAGCGATAGAAATTAATGATAGCAGCAATCCAACGATACGCAGATGCAAAATCCATGAAAGTAAAGGTTATGGCATTTATGTCAATAAATATGGCAAAGGAAAAATAGATAACTGCGATATTTTCAACAATAATAGTTCCGGTGTCTCAATTTCATCACATGGCACACCATTAATAAAAAAATGTCGTATTTATGATAATAAGCAAAGCGGAATTTTTGTGTATGACAAAGGTTCAGGAACAATCGAAGATACAGAAATTTATAAAAATGCACTGGCTGGAATTGAAATTACAGAAGGCGGTAATCCTGTAATCAGGCAGTGTAAAATCCATAATGGCTGGAAATGCGGATTACTTATTTCCAATGAAGGTTTGGGGATTATTGAAGATTCTCATATTTTTGCCAACAGTCTTTCTGGTATTGAGGTCAGAAACAATGGCAATCCAACTGTCCGACAATCAAAAATCCATAGTGGAAAAGAATTTGGTGTTCTTGTTGTAGACAAAGGCCTGGGTAAATTTGAAAACTGTGATATTTTTGGTAATACCCTTGCCGGAGTTGAAATAAAGGAAAGAAGCAATCCAATTTTCAGAGGTTGTAAAATCCATGATGGAAAACATGTTGGCTTTCTTATTTATACAGATGGAACAGGTTCTATTGAAAACTGTGATGTTTTTGCCAATGCCAAAGCAGGGATTGCCGTGAGTTATGGTGGGAATCCCTATTTCTTCCAGACAAAAATCCGTGATGGTAAGCAGGGAGGTGTGTTTGTCTATGATGGAGGAAAAGGTCTTTTCAAAGAATGTGACATTTTTGCCAATGAAAAATCTGGCATTGAAATCAGGGAAGGCGGTAATATCAAAGCCCTTCAGTCAAAAATTCATCATGGAAAAGAAAGTGGCATCCTAATCTCTAAAGAAGCTTCAGCTTCAATTGAAGGCTGTACTATTTATAACAATGAATTTTCTGGAATTGAGGTTAAGGGAAATAGTAGTATAGTAATCCATGGCTGCCAGATAAATAAAAATGATGTGGCAATCTGGATAGATGATAATTGTTCCGCTACTATTGAAGAATGTAATGTAACAAATAATTTCAAAGGGCCTTATACTTTTGAAGAAGGCTCTGAAATCCGGCTTATAAACAATGTTGGGTAATATCGGGAGAGAATAGTGTCTGAGGTAAAAATAAGTGGAACAACATATAATTTAATTGTTCCTGAAGATATAATAAATATGCAATATAAATATATTTTCTGTGAAAATTTCTTCACTCCTGAAGAATGTCAGAAAATTATTTCCAGCACTAAGGAAAAACGAACCTTTACTCCTGAAGAACTTCAGCGGGATGATTTAGGATACACCTACAAAACAAGAACAAATGGGGTTATTTACCCTATTTTTCCCGAAAATATCTGGTATGAAAAAAAGTTAACTAATCTGGTTCAATATCTGAATAAAAGGTATTTTATGTGTAATATCTCGGATGTTGCCAATGTTCAAATGATAGAATATAAACAAAACTGCAATTTTGAATGGCATATCGATATGCTTCCGGGACGTAGGGGTACTTCCTTAATAAGTATCGTTTGTTTCCTGTCTAATCCTGAAGATTATGAAGGGGGAAGGCTTATATGGAAGCCATTGGAATTTGGTATAAATAAACAGGAACAATTAAAGGGTACATTAGTATTTTTTTCAGCTGCCATGGAACATAGTGTAGAAACAGTAACAAAGGGAACACGCTACTCATTGGTTTCGTTTGGTTATAACAGGTTTTGGGTTAGCCAATAATATTAGCCAATGATAAAATATGAAATACAAATATATCGTTAAATGCAGGGGCTTTATTAATCAAGCCCTTACGTTAGATATAACATGTTTTTTAGAGAATTTGTAATTGGGTATTATCTAAAAATGTTAGAAGTTTATCGAAATTGCAGACCATTAGTTTCTGTTATTCTGGCAACATTTAACAGGGCTGATTATTTAAAAACAAGTATTGATTCGGTAATTGTCCAGGATTTTAAAAACTGGGAGCTGATTATAGTAGATGATGGAAGTACTGATAATACTTTTGAAATTGCCTATCACTATATTGAGCAATACGAAAATATAAAATATATCAGGCATTTAAATAAAAAACTATCTTTATCAAAAAATACCGGAATCCAGGCATCAGTAGGAAAATATATTGCATTTATTGATAGTGATGATACATATAATCCTGATTACCTGATAAAAAGAGTAGAATTTATGGAAAATAACCCAAATATTGACTTAATTGAAGGTGGAGCAATAATAATAGGAGATCCTTATGTCAAAGATAAAAGAGATCTTTCAAAAAAGATTAATCTTTCAGAATGTGTAATCGGCCCAACTTTTTTTGGTAAAAGAGAAGTATTTTTTCAGGTAAATGGATTTAATAAAGATGTCTTTTATTCAGAAGATTCAGAGTTCTGGGAGAGAGCAGAGCTTGTTTTTAATGTCCAGCATGTAGATATGCCTGGATATATTTATTACCGGGATACACCAGGAAGTATCTGTAATTCGATATAAAATGAAAAAAATTAAGGCTCATCAAAAATTACCAAGAGATTTTGCAAGCAGAGAAATACTCCGTAATAAAGGACAATTCTGGACCCCCGACTGGGTGGCAGAAGCAATGGTTTCTTATGTTTCTAAAGATACAGATTTAGTTTTTGATCCTGCTGTTGGTAGAGGAGCTTTTTATCAGGCCCTGCTAAATCTAAAAAATAATACTTCATTTTTTGGAATAGATATAGATGAAGAAGTTTTATCTGATGAAATTTATAATAATAAATCCTGTTTTGTTGAAAAAAGAGATTTTATCATTAATCCACCAGCAAAAAAGTTTCGGTCTATAGTAGCAAACCCACCTTATATCAGGCATCATAGGATAGATAAAGAAACAAAAGAATATTTAAAACAGCTTTGTAAAAAAATTACGGGTTTTAGTATAGATGGCAGGGCAGGTTATCACATCTATTTCTTTATTCAGGCCCTGAATTTATTGGAGACTGGCGGAAGATTAGCGTTTATTATGCCTGCTGATACGTGTGAGGGTAAGTTTTCCCAAGATCTCTGGCAATGGATCTCAGAAAAATATTGTATTGAAGCCATAATTACCTTTGCCAGAGAAGCAACACCTTTTCCTGATGTTGATACAAATGCAATTGTTTTTTTAATAAAAAATGCTAATCCGGTTAAAGAGTTTTATTGGCTTAAAGTGACAAAACCTTATTCTACTGATCTTCTGACATTTATTTCCTCCGATTTCAAAATTAAGGATTTCAACACCCTTGAGATTACTAACCGTGATCTAAAAGAAGCGTTATCTACAGGTTTTTCAAGGCCATCACAGCTTAATAGTAAATTTAAGTTCTATTTAAGTGATTTTGCAAAGGTAAAAAGAGGTATTGCCACAGGTTCAAATGAATTTTTTTTTCTTACTTTTGAACAAACTCAAAAACTTAAAATACCTAATAAGTTTTTAAAAAGGGCTATCGGCAGAACAAAAGATATTAGTGGCAGTATGATAACCGCAAAAGATTTAATTCAATTAGAAGGCAAAAAACGCCCAACTTATTTATTTTCAATACATTCCAATTACCCATTTTCAAAACCAGTTTTTGATTATTTAAAAGTTGGTGAAGAAATGGGATTACCAGAACATTCATTAATTAAACAGAGAAATCCCTGGTATAAAATGGAGAAACGGGAAATTCCTCCTATTTTATTTGCTTATCTTGGCAGAAGAGAGACAAGATTTATCAGAAATGAAGCTGGCGTAGTACCATTAACAGGCTTCTTATGTGTTTATCCTGTAATTACAAATAATAGTTTTATAAATAACCTTTGGCAGGCTCTGAATCATCCTGATACTTTAGAAAATTTACATTTAGTTGGTAAAAGTTATGGCTCAGGAGCGATCAAGGTAGAACCAGGTAATCTTGGTAAATTACCAATTCCTGAGCATATAGTAAAAAAATATAATCTGCTAATTTATTGATAGTTGCATATTCTGAGATGACTAATTTTTTTGAATAACAGCTCATGTCAGAGAGAAAGAATCCTTAACCTTAAGAGGCTACTGTATATGCTATAATTATCAGTAGTTTGGTTTGTTTATAGTAGTTATTTTGTAAAAAAAATTATTATTATTTAAAACTTTACACATAAATTTGTTTTTAGATTTATAACAAATTCTTTTAGTATTATTTTTAAGGTAAAGAGTTGAAAAAATGTCAATTTTAAAAGTAAAATATTTAGGTTCTGCTGTTCTCAATAGAGAAGCAAAAAAAATATCCGGTATAACAAGAGAAACTATTTCCCTTGCAGAAGATATGCTGGAAACAATGTATAAATATTGCGGTGTTGGACTTGCAGCGCCTCAAATTGGTGTTTCCAAGCAGATGATTATTGTAGACTGCGGTGAAAAATATCAGAAAGAGCCATATGTCCTGATAAACCCTGTTGTTGTAAAGCACAAAGGATTACAGACCGGAGAAGAAGGATGCCTTAGTTTACCAGGGATGTATCTTCCTGTAGTAAGAGCTGACTATGTTGCAGTTGAAGCAACAGACCTTTCAGGAAAGAAAATTGTTATTGAAGGAACTGAACTTCTTTCCAGATGCTTACAACATGAAATTGATCATCTTCATGGCAGAATATTTACTGAAATGGTTGATGACAGAGAAAAATTAGCTCATGAATTACCTCTCCTGAAAGCCAGAATTGATTCTATATTAAAAGGAGAGATTTCCCCATTTCCTACAGAAGAAGAAATTGCCCAGGCTGAAGCTGAAGAAGAAGCTGAAAAAGAAAAAATCAACGCTTAATAAAATATCAAAAACAGGCCCAAATAATAATTTAGGCCTGTTTTTTTTAGAAAGAAATAGAAATAAGATTTATATTTAAACCTCTTCTACCTTTACCTCTCTGATTATTTTTTTTCAATGAAGGATTTTCTTCGCCAATGGTTATTAAGGCGGGCCTTCTGGCAATTTTAATGATATCTTCGACAATTTCCGGTATTTTTATAAATGAGGGCAATTTATAGCCTTTTTTATCAGCATCATGAAATCCGATTCTTTCAATATTAGTAAATCGTGGAGATTCAGGATAGATATTTTTAATTTCCTTACCTGAATAACTTATTTTGTAGATAATGTCCTCAGCACATACATCCAGGCAAAATGTGGTTAATAAAAAAACAGAAACAAAAAAGTATTTATAATAACTCATTTAATTTTCTCTGAATAAATATAATTAAATTAACCTGTTCAAAAGATAGAATTAACTAACCCTTTTAAACAATTCTAAAGTATTTATTTTTTGTTTTCAATATATAATAAAGTAGTAAGGAAATTCCTTAATCCCGTTTTCCTAAAGCATTTTGCTATGGAGGCGGGACGTTACGGCATAGTTGGAAACGGCTATGTCCCACGATTTTGGGAAGGAATTATAATGGAAGCGGTAAAAGAAAAAACCATGAATCGCCTAGTCGATTCATATTTCCGACATATTCATAAATTACGTGTTCAGTTAACTGATGCATGTAATTTCAGATGTTTTTACTGTATGCCTGAAAATATAAAATTTATGAAACGCTCAAATTTATTGAGAGCTGATGAAATTATTAATATTTGCTCATTTTTAAATGAGTATGGCATTGATGAAATCAGAGTTACAGGTGGAGAACCGACAATCAGAGCTGAATTTGAAGAAATTATTTCTGGTCTTTCAGAATTATCTTTAAATAAGTTAGGGCTTACAACCAATGGTTTTAGCCTGGAAAAAAAATTACCTTTTCTAAAAATGACTAATTGCAAAAATATTAATGTCAGCCTTGATAGTCTAAACAGAGATAAATTTGCCAAAATAACCAAAAGTAATTATTTTGACTCAGTTTATTCATCAATCCTAAAAGCGAGGGATTTAGGTTTTGCTGTCAAAGTAAATGTTGTACTTTTCAGAGGAATAAATGATAACGAAATATCTGATTTTATTAAATTTTCGGCAAATCATGATATTGAAGTAAGATTTCTTGAATTAATGAAAATTGGTCCGGCATATGAGATGAACCCTGAGTTATTTATTCCTGCTGATGAAATTATTAATAAAATAAAAAAGACTGAAGATTTAATCAAAATAAAGGTAAGCCTTGATTCAACATCATTTAATTTCAGAACTTCATCAGGAGCAAAAATCGGCTTTATTGCCTCTGAATCAAAGCCGTTCTGTTTTTCCTGTTCTAGATTAAGGCTTTCGGCAACTGGTAAATTAAGAGCCTGTCTGATGTCAGAAAATGGTATTGATTTAAAAGATAAATCTAAAAATGAATATCCTGATATACTTAATTCAGTAATGGCAATGAAACCTTACGACAGAATTCATCATATAGAGCAATCTATGAACCAGATTGGCGGTTAAAAATGAAAATTAATGTTCAATATTTTGCAAAATTACGGGAAGAAAGAGGACTATCCAATGAAACTCTTAACTCTGAAGCAAAAACTGCTTTAGAGTTATTTAATGAAATAAAAGAAAAATACCACTTTTCAATGTCTCATGAAAACCTTAGAGTAGCTGTTAATGAGGAATTTTGTGAATGGGATTCAACATTAAAAGATAATGATATGATTGTATTCATTCCACCTGTAGCCGGTGGATGAGCCTTTTAACTTTTTAAGAAATCCTCCTCCATCTCCTCCTTTAGTAAAGGAGGAGGGTAATATTGACCAAATTGGGGAATATGAAAACAATTTAGTAATGAGTTCGATAATTCTATTCAAATATTACAATTTATATCATTAGTTTTCACATTCCCAGTTTATTAAAACCGATAATTAGTCACGGTTTACTCGATGGTCAATAAGAAAAAGAGGCCCTTGAAAATATTCTTTTTCTTCTCTTCACTTCCACCTCACTAGGATAGCTTTAGCTATCTGGCCTCACTGAACGAAGTGGCCTCACTTCTTACCCGTAAAGAGACTTTGCCTGCTGAAACAACACCCATGAAGTCAAAATATACTTATCATTGGAAACAGGGATTTTTCCCCGG
>CAYRDV010000106.1:0-15985 GCA_964422885.1 uncultured Candidatus Sericytochromatia bacterium | reverse complement strand
ATGGCCTGATGATAAAAACTTTGCTGGTGTCAGTTCTTTTGGTTTTGGTGGTACAAATGCCCACATTGTATTGGAACGTTTTTTTTATTCTCAATTCTGTAAATCCTTTAATTCTGAAAATCCTGATTCTGACAATGTTGTTCCATACATCCTGCCACTATCCGCCAATACTGTAAATGCGGTTCAGGAACTGGCAAAAAAATACATTAATTTTATCAATGAAAATACCGATATTTCCCTGAATGATCTTTGCTTTACAGCCAGCCAAAAAAGGGAACATAAAAATTTTCGGGCAACTATGGTCTTTAAAACAAAGGAGGAATTGCTTGAAAAATTACAGGAAATAACTGATGATAAAACAAAAATTTATTCAATCCTGCCAAAGAAAAAAAGAAAACTGGCATTTGTTTTTTCAGGTATGGGCTCCCAGCAGGCTGGAATGGGTAAACAGCTCTTAGGAGAACCAGTTTTCAGAAATATTATTGAATCCTGTGATTTGGAAATGAAAAAATATTTCCAATGGTCTTTGCTTGAAGAAATTCAAAACCCTGAACTTATAAATGGTCATCAACGTATTGAAAGAATCCAACCAACTTTATTTGCCATTCAGGTTGGTATTGCAGAGCTTTCAAAATCCTGGGGGGTAATTCCTGATACTGTTATTGGCAGCAGTATGGGTGAAATTGCCGGGGCATATATCTCAGAAATTCTTTTGCTGGCTGATGCCGTAAAAGTAATGTGTAACCGAAATACCCAGCTGGAAAAATTGATCGGTGCAGGAGCAATGGCTATTGTTGCCCTACCAGCGGAAAAAGTGAATTTATTTTTAAAGGGTTATGACGACTCTGCCTGGATTTCTGCAAAAAATAGCCCTGAAATGACTGTTTTATCAGGAAAAGTAGAGGCTCTTGAAAATATTTTAAATGAAATTAAACAAAAGGATATTTTCTGCCGCTTAATAAAAGGGGGTGTTGCTCCATCACATTGCCCTTTGGTAGAACCATTAAAAGGTGATTTATTAAGTCTTCTGGATGGTTTAACTCCACAAAAAAGCAAAATATCCATGCTTTCGACAGTTACCGGAGAAACTTTAAATGGTCCAGAAATGGACAGCGAGTATTGGTGGAAAAATTTAAGACAACCGATTGAGTTTGTAAAAACAATTAATAATATTGAGAAAACAGCCTCATATGTTTATCTGGAAATTAGCCCTCACCCTGTAATAAGTGTATCTATTAAAGATTGTCTTCTTGAATTGAAAAAAACGACTTTTGTATTAACCAGTCTAAACCGTGATGATGTTGATGCCTCAACTTTACTGGATAATTTAGGGAAATTGTATTCACTTGGTTTTAATATTAGTTGGGAAAAGCTGTTTCAGGGTAAATGCATTTCAATCCCAACCTATCCCTGGCAGAAGGAATTTCATTGGATTCAATACCAATCTAAGGAAAATTCACCTCCAACTCTGGGCCTGATTAACCGAATGAAAAAGCCTGTTTCCGGTGAAAAAATTCCTGATGATTATCGCCGGCTCAATAAAGAGCTTTTAGAATTACTTCCTGAACATAAAAAAAAGGAAGCAATTTGTAAATATTTACAGGCAAATATTTCCAGAGCTTTAAGACTTCCTGAAGTAGAACTGGACATAAATATGCCTTTAAAAAATCTTGGTATTGGTTCGTTGATGGGTATGGAGCTTTTTAACAGGGTAAAAACTGATTTGCAGGTTTCTTTACCTGTGTCTGGATTTTTAAGGGGACCAAGTATTTCTGAAATTTCAGATGATATTTTATCAGTGACTGGAAATATCTTTGATTTGGGAATTGAAAAAACTATTCGGAATGGTGATTTGCCTTTGTCTTATTCTCAGCAAAGGTTATGGTTTATTGATCAGTTTGAACCCGGAAGTGTTGCTTATAGTATCCCGGCGGCAATTAACCTAACTGGAAAAGTTGAACCCGAGATTATTGAAAAGAGTATAAATGAAATTATCAGAAGGCATGAAATACTTAGGACTACTTTTAAAAGTAAAAATGGTAAACCAGTTCAGTTAATTGCTGATAATATGTTTTTACCGTTAAAAATTATTGATATAGGCAATACAAATAATCCCCATGAATTTCTGGTAAATGAATCAAAAAGACCTTTTAACCTCCAGAATGGCCCTTTATTAAGAGCATCATTATTTAAACTGGGAAAAGATGAACATATTTTGTTATTAGCGATTCACCATATTATTTGTGATGGTATATCGTTAAAAAACCTGTTTTTTGAATTAGGTGTTTTATATGATGCTTTACAAAAAAATATTGAACCTGAGTTACCTGAATTACCAATCCAATATGTGGATTATACATCCTGGCAGATAAAAAACTTTGAATCCGGTAAGATGAATAACCAGTTAAAATACTGGCAAAAGAAACTTGAAAATTCTCCGGTAATCCTATCAATGCCTATCGATAAACCCAGGCCCCCTTTTCAGACATTTAACGGGTCAATCAGAACCTTTCTTTTTCCTGAAGAACTTTCAAAAAATCTGGAAAGTTTTTCCAAAAAAGAAGGTGTCACTCTTTTTGTACTTCTCCTAAGTGCTTTTAATGTTTTACTTTACAGGTATTCAGGGCAGGAAGACATTATTGTTGGTTCCCCTGTTGCCGGAAGAAATGAACCCGAACTGGAGCCAATGATTGGCGTATTCCTAAATATGCTGGCATTGAGAGCTAATTTAAGCGGTAATCCAACTTATAAAGATTTGCTTGTTTCATTAAAGGAAACAATCCTTGAAGCTTATGAAAATCAGGATATTCCATTTGAAAAAGTAGTTGATGCTATCAAGCTTGTAAGAAGTCTTGCTCACACACCTTTGTTTCAGGTAATTATGGCATTACATGCTTCTGTAGAAATCGGAAATATTAATGATATCCATATCTCTGAAGCTGATGTTGATATGGGTACTTCAAAATTTGATTTGGCTCTAACCTTTATTCCTACTGAAAAAGGTTTAAAAGGTACTATTGAATATAATACAGACCTTTTTTATCCTGAAACAATTGAAAGAATTGAAACCCACTTTTTTAATATCCTGGAAGAAATTATAAAAAATCCTGAGCAAAAAATTAACCAGATAAATCTATTAAGTGAAAAGGAGTATTTACATCTTTTAAATTTAAATAGTAAAACTCCATGTAGTTGTTGTCCTGGTGAAACACATCAATTTGAAAAAAATGCTATCTCATTATTTTTGGAAAGAGTAAAAGAGTTTCCTGATTTAACAGCAATTTCAATGAATGGCAAATCTTTAACATATAAGGAACTTGATCAAATTTCCAATAATCTTGCTTTAATTTTAAAAGAAAAAGGTGTTGAAAAGAATGCAATAATTGCTATTTATTCTGAAAGAACACCGGAATTAATAATTGGTTTGCTGGGTATTTTTAAAGCAGGTGGGGTCTATTTATCGATTGATCCCGCTCATCCTGAAGAAAGAAACCGGTATATTTTGGAGGATGCAAATCCCCAACTGATTCTTAGCACAAAAAAATATTCTCATTTGTTTGATGACCGAAAGGTTATTTTGCTGGACGAAATTAAAGAGGGCATAATATATTACGTCCCGGAAAAAAATAATAACGATTCTTTGGCTTATATAATTTATACCTCTGGTTCAACCGGGACACCTAAAGGAGTTAAAATTAGCCATAATAATCTGAATAATTTAATTTCCTGGCATATTAATACATATGGAATTAAACACACAGATAAAGCATCGCTGATTGCTGGTACATCTTTTGATGCTTCTACCTGGGAAATATGGCCTTACCTTGCTTCCGGAGCAAGCTTAAATATTCCCTCAAAAGAAGAAATTGAATTGCCAAATTTATTAATTGACTGGTACGTAAAAAATGAAATAACCATAAGCTTTATTCCCACTCCATTATTAGAATCAATGCTTTCTTTAGAATGGCCTGAGTGTAAATTAAAAACAGTTTTAACCGGTGGAGATAAATTAAATAAAAGACCAACTCAAAAATTACCTTTTAAGTTATTTAATCATTATGGCCCAACTGAATGTACTGTAGTATCTACCTCAACATTTGTAGAGCCAGTTGAATTAACCAATACTATTCCATCTATAGGAAAACCAATTACCGGAGTAGAAACAATCATTCTGGATACTGAATTGAAGCTATGCCCTGTTGGGATTCCTGGTCAGTTATTTATCGGTGGTGCAGGAGTTGGTTTAGGTTATCACAATCAGGCTGAATTAACAGCCGAAAAATTCATCAGGAACCCTTTTGGAAATGGCGTTTTATATAAAACAGGGGATCGGGTCAGATTACTTACAAATAGTGAAATTGAATTTTTGGGTCGTATTGATCGCCAAATAAAAATCAGAGGTTACAGAATTGAGCCTGGAGAAATTGAAGCGGTTATTCATCAACATTCTGAGGTTAGGGAAGTTGTTACTATTTTAAAAAATGACCGGATAATTGCTTATATTGTAGCTAATCAGGAATTTTCCCTTTTTGAGTACCTTAGAGATAAATTACCTGCTCCAATGATTCCCTCAGAAATAATTTTTCTAAAATCATTGCCTTTAAACCCAAATGGAAAAATAGATCTATCAGCATTACCGGATATAAAAGAAAATATTGATGAAAATTATATAGAACCACTAACGCCATTGCAAAAGGAGTTGGCAGATATGTGGTCAGAAATTCTTGATAAAAAGCAGATTGGTTTAAATGATAATTTTTTTGAACTTGGTGGCCATTCTCTCTTAGCTATTGAGCTTTCTGAAAAAGTGAAAAGGTATTTCAGTCTGGATCTTCCTTTGCGTGAGTTATTTAAAAATCCAACTATCGGCAAAATTTCAGAAATTATAGAGCAGAATGATAAAAATGTAGTAAAAGAATTAACATTTTCTCAGATTGTATCAGACCCGGATAAAATGTATCAGCCTTTTCCTTTAACAGATGTCCAACAGGCTTATTGGATTGGTCGTGGCTCTGATTTCCAGATGGGAAATATCGGTGCTCATGCATATATAGAACTGGAAAGTGAAAAACTTGAACCAATAATTTTTCAAAATGCAATAAAAAATGTTATAGCCCGGCATCCAATGTTACGAACTGTTGTATTAGAGGATGGAACCCAAAAAGTATTGGAAAAAATACCGGAATTTGTTTTAAATATTCTTGATTTAAAAAATCTGGAAAAAAATATTATTGATGAAAAATTAAATATTTTAAGAAATGAGTTATCTCATCAGGTTTTTCCCGGTGAAAAATGGCCTTTATTTGATATCAGAGTAACTTTACTGGAAAATTCTGTCAGAATCCATTTTAGTATTGATGGCTTGATTGCAGATGCTTCAAGTATGCTCATTCTGGCAAAGGAAATTTCTCTTTTTTATAATTTCCCGGAAATTAAGTTACCAATATTAGAAATAACCTTTAGAGATTATGTAATAAATGAAAAACTATTGCAAAAATCCAGATTATATATTAAATCACAGGAATATTGGCAAAAAAGAATTGTTGATTTACCTAATGCTCCCGAATTACCATTTGCCATAGAACCTTCTCAGCTTTCCAAGCCATCATTTAAACGTTATAGCCATTCTTTGGAAAAAGAATACTGGAAAAATTTAAAAGCAAAAATAAGTAAAGCGGGGCTTACCAATTCAGTAGTTTTATTAACCGCATTTTCATCTGTTTTGGCTTTATGGTCAAAATCTTCAAAATTTACTCTTAATCTTACATTATTTAACCGGTTGCCGCTGCATGAACAGGTTGGACAACTGATTGGCGACTTTACCAGCTTAAATCTTTTAGAAGTTGATTATACATTTAGCGATAGTTTTATTTCTAATGCTTTAAAAGTTCAGGAACAATTATTAATGGATCTTGAACATCGACAAGTTGGCGGAATATGGGTTTTAAGGGAAATTGCAAAAATAAAAGGAATTGAAAATACCAGGATGCCGGTTGTCTTTACCAGTCTGCTTAGTGAAAACAATGCAATAAATTATGAACATGCTTTAGGTAAAGTAATTTATAGTATTACTCAAACTCCCCAGGTCTGGATAGATCATCAGGTAGCTGAAAATAATGGCGAACTTGTCTTTAACTGGGATGTTCCTGATAGCTTATTTCCTGATGGGTTGATAGAGGAAATGTTTAATGCTTATTGCCGTTTATTATACAGGTTAAGCGGTATAGAAAATATTTTTAATGAAAAAGTAAAATCATTGTTAGCACCTTCTCATTTTATTACCAGGAATGACGCTAATTCTACTGACAAGATTTATCCTGATAAATTATTGCACCAGTTGTTTATTGAAAAAGCAGAGGCAAACCCTGAAAAAGAAGCAATAAAAACTTCATCATTTTCTCTTACATATGGTCAATTATTGGAAAGAGCAAAATCCTTATCTATAAAATTAATTAAATTGGGAGTAAAGCCTGAAAAACCAGTTGCTGTCGTTATGGAAAAAGGATGGGAGCAAGTTGTTGCTATTTTGGCAATATTAATTTCTGGTTCGGCTTATTTACCAATAAATCCTGAACATCCCAGAGACAGAATAGATACATTGTTTTCTATAGGAGATGTTTCAATTGCGATTACTCAGGAAAAATGGGAAAAGAATATCATCTGGCCAAAAAATATTCAGGCAATTGCGATTGGCAAAGATTTTGATAATTATTATTGTAAGGAACACTCGCGAGTGTTCCCTACGTCAAATCTTGCATATTTAATATTTACTTCTGGTTCAACAGGTCAGCCAAAAGGTGTAATGATTGAACATCAGGGTGCTGTAAATACAATTCTGGATATAAACAGCAGATTGGGAATTACTTCTGATGATAAGGTTTTTGCAATTTCTTCCTTAACATTTGATCTTTCAGTTTATGATATTTTTGGTACTTTGGCTGCCGGAGCTACTATTGTAATTCCTGAACCGGATACATCAAGGGAACCTGCCCACTGGCTGGAACTGATAAATAGTGAAAGTGTAACAGTCTGGAACTCGGTTCCTACTCTAATGAAAATGCTAATCGAATATGTCAAAGGAAAACCGGAACGAAAATTAAACTGTTTAAAAAAAGTAATGCTTAGTGGAGACTGGATACCTCTTACACTTCCGGTAGAAATAAAGGAATTAAACAATGAAACCTGTGTTTACAGCCTGGGTGGAGCTACAGAAGCTTCAATCTGGTCAAATATTTATCCGGTTGAAAAGGTTTTACCTGAATGGAAAAGTATTCCTTATGGTAAGCCGCTTAATAACCAAAAGTTTTATATCCTTAATGAAGAATTTTTGCCTTGCCCTGATTTTGTATCGGGTAATCTTTTTATTGCCGGAAAAGGTCTGGCAAGAGGTTACTGGAAAGATCAAGTGAAGACTAAAAACAGCTTTATTGAACATCCTGAAACTGGTGATCGGTTATATAAAACAGGTGATTTAGGGAGGTATCTGCCAGATGGAAATATAGAATTTCTTGGCAGAGTTGATACTCAGGTAAAAATTCAGGGGCATAGGATAGAACTTGGAGAAATTGAAACTGTTCTTAATACTCATCCTGAAATCGAGAAAGCAATAATTTCAGCATACGGAGAAACCCTAGGGGAAAAGTACCTTGTTGGATATATAAAATTTAGGAATAAACCTGTATCAGATCATGAATTAATCAGTTTTCTTCAGTCGAAGCTTCCTTGTTATATGGTCCCATCTATATTTATCCAAGTAAATTCATTTCCTCTTTCAGCAAATGGAAAACTGGACCGTAAAGCTCTGCCTAAACCTTTAATGAATACCCCTGAGTTGTCAGTGAAGGAAGGAACGCCAGAATATCAGGAACTTATTCAAAAAATTAAGAAAATGGTAGAGCAGATTCTTAATTTAACAGATATTGAATCTGATGCTGATTTACTTTCACTGGGTGCAAACTCAATTGATGTAGTAAGGTTAGGTAATTCACTTGAGGAAGAATTTGGATTTTGCCCAAAGATGGGCGATATCTTTCGTTTAAAAACAGTAAAAAAATTAGCAGAATTTTATTATGAAAACAAAAATAACATTCAAACTAACTATAATTCAACCCGTTCATTATTATTGGAGCCGACTGAAAGAGAGGCCTTTAAAAATAAAAGAGTCGCTTTAAGAAAAATAAATAATGAAGAGTTTACTTTACCATTAAATGGTTCAGTTAATGATAAATTCAAAACATTTAAAAGTGTCCGTACTTTTTCTGAAACTACTGTTTCTGTAAATAAATTTGGGAATCTTCTTTCCTCTCTACGACAGATTTTTCTGGAAAATGTAATAAAATATCAATACCCATCTGCGGGGAGTCTTTATCCTGTTCAGGTTTACCTCCATATAAAGGATAATGGTGTTGATGGTTTAAAAGCCGGTACATATTATTACCACCCGGTAAAGCATAGCCTTGTATTGTTAATGCTAAACCCGGAAATTGATAGAAATGTTCATTTTTATATGAATTTTGATATATTTGAATCTTCAAAATTTTCTATATTTTTAATTGGAGATTTGAAAGCGATAGAACCAGTTTACGGTAACTCATCAACTGATTACTGCTTACTTGAAGCAGGTGCAATTACTCAATTATTAAGGATGACTGCGCCTGACTATCAAATTGGTTTATGTTCAATTGGCCAGATTGACTTTAGTAAAATAAAGGATTACCTTTTGCTTGATGATCAGCATATTTTATTACACACTATACTTGGTGGTGTTTTACCAGAAAAAGAAGATACTGAAACTTTCTCCTTTTTAGAAAAAGATAATATTTCTGATGATGACTGGGAAGAAATTACTATTTAATTATAGCTAAAACAGCATCAGTGAAACCATTATTAAAATTACTTTTACAAACCTTATACCGTGATTTTAAGTCATCAGGAGCATTGGCTACAATAAAACTATTAGCTGTCCAGTCAAGTAAATCAATATCATTATAATCATTCCCAATTCCCATTGTATTGGTCTGATTTATTCCTAATTTTTCACATAACCACTCAGCACTATGTCCTTTGGAAATATTTTGAGGGAAAATTTCTACCCAAATGTAATTTCCATCAAGAGGTGATGTTGTTCTGATTATTTTTATTTCATGTGTAGACAGATTATTACTTACTTTTTCAAAAAGTTGTAAATTTTGGGGAATTACTACAAGAATCTGACATGAGTCCTGGTAATCATTATTTTTATGATGAAGAGGAAATGCAAAATCTTTATACAGAAAATATCTGCTCATAAAGTCAGGATTTTCATTACCAGAATGATGATAAGTAAATTTGTGGTTTTCAGGAATTGGTTCATGAACCATAAAATCAAATTTATTATTAACCAAATAATCTGAAATAGCAGATACTACTTCTTTTTGCAGGGATTGTGAAAAAATTATTTCTTTCGTATGCCAATCAATAATTCCTGCTCCTGATGAAAAAATTAAATAATCTATCGGTAAATTATCTGCGATTGCTTTTTTTGCTGAGAATAATGATCTACCTGTCGAAATAACCCTTTTTATCTTTTTTTTTCCAAGCCACTTAAGAGTTTCCATATTTCTATCACTAATAATATGCTCATCATTGAGCAAAGTTTTATCTAAGTCAGTAATTACTATTTCGATTGGTTGATTCATTAAAAAATTACTATTAAAGACAAATGAATAATATAATTATGACAGAAAAATTTCCATTAATAAATGTTGCTTAAACATAAAATAATATAGATTATAATAAGTAAAATAATTATAAATTAAATGAGTAAAATATGATTGAAGCAATGATTAGAATCAGGATGGGTTCCCATGATGCCCATTATGCAGGTAATCTTGTAGATGGCGCAAAAATGCTCCAGTTATTTGGTGATGTTGCCACTGAACTTTTGATCCGCTTTGATGGCGATGAAGGCCTCTTTGTTGCTTACGATAATGTTGAATTTAAAGCACCTGTTTATGCAGGAGATTATATCGAAGCAACTGGTAAAATTGTAAAAGTTGGTAATACGTCCAGAAAAATGGAATTTGTTGCTAAAAAGGTTATTACTTCAACTAATAATATTCCTTTTGATTCTTCTGCCGATTTACTCGAAGAACCTGTGATAGTATGTCTTGCCAGTGGAACATGTGTTGTACCAAAAGAGAAGCAGAGAAAAGAACATGAGTAAATTAATTATTACAGCTGCAATTTGTGGAGCTGAAGTTACCAAATACGACAATCCAAATTTACCAATTACTGTCGATGAACTTGCCAATGCTGCGATTGAAGCTGAAAAAGCCGGAGCTTCTATTATTCATCTACATGTTCGTGATAAAGAGGGAAATCCCACTCAGGCCAAAGAAGTTTTTGCTGAAGCAATAAACCTGATGAAAGAAAAAGGTTTAAAAGCAATAATCCAACCCTCTACAGGAGGAGCTGCCGGAATGACCTGGCAGGAAAGAATTCAGCCGATATATCTGAATCCTGAAATGGCAACTTTAGATTGCGGAACGGTGAATTTTGGTAATGAAATTTTTGTAAATGATTTACCTTTGATGCGTAATTTTGCGACTGAAATGCAAAAATTAAATATTTTACCTGAACTTGAGTGTTTTGAACCGGGACATATATATAATGCTTTGATTTTAAATAAAGAAGGGTTATTACATAAACATTTGCATTTTGATATTGTTCTGGGAGTTCCTGGAGCGATGGGAGCATCATTAAAGAACCTCCTTTTTATGACTGAGCTACTTCCACCTGAGGCAACCTGGACAGTTGCCGGAATCGGACGGCACCAGCTACCAATGGCTACTCATGCAATATTGATGGGAGGCCATGTCAGAGTTGGTTTTGAAGATAACCTTTATTATAAAAAGGGTGAGCTGGCTCAAAGTAATGCTCAATTGGTTGCAAGAATTGTTAGGTTAGCTGGTGAATTAGGTCGAGAAGTAGCAACACCTGATGAAACCAGACAAATTTTAGGTATTAAAGCAAAATAACAGAACTAATGTTTCCAAAATTAACCTAAGTTATTATCTTTTTGCTAAGCCGGTACTTCATGAAGGGATTCCCAAGGGTCACACATCTTTCTTAAAAACTTTAAATTTCAACTTGAGTAAATTAAATAAAATATTATCAGTATGAGTAATTGATCATACATAAATTTAATTTATATGATATTATACTCATATGAGTAATTGATCATACATAAATTTAATTTGTATGATGATTAACTAATATAAGATGTAAAGGTAGTCTATATGGATAATATAATTGGCCCTCCGGTAACAGGTGAAAATTTCTTTACTGGAAGAGATAAAGATGTAGAAACAATAATAAAAATGTTATCAGATGGAAACAGCATTTTATTAAGTGGTTTAAGGAGAATTGGTAAAAGTAGTATTATGCTAAGTGTCAAAAAAAAATTACCAACAAACTGGCAAGTCAATTATTATGATGTACAAACTCATAGCTACCCATCAGACCTTTTTTCGGTTTTATTAAATAGCATAGGTACTTCAGGAATTAATAACATCATTTTACAGTCTAAAACTATACCAAAAAGACTAATAAGCTTTCTTAAAGAAAATCTTAGAAAGTTAGGCTCTGAAGAGGTAAATATGGAATTAAAGGATGAAATTATAAATTACTGGAAACCTCTTACAGCAGCAATAGAAACAATAATATCAAAATCAGAAAGCCCATTTATATTAATCTTAGATGAATTTCCCATTTTCATTGAAAGGATGTTAAAAAATGGTATTAAGCCAACTGATGTACAAGAAATACTAAGCCAGTTTAAACGATGGAGAACAGAATATCCTAATTTTAGAATGATAATTGGAGGTTCAATAAGTATAAAACATGTTTTGGATAAATATAATATACATGATTCAACAATAACTGATTTATATGATTATAAGCTTGACCCGCTAAATTATGAGGAAGCAGAAGATTTAATAAAAGAATTAATTTTAAATAATGGAGTTCACTGGTTCAAGGAAGAGCATATTTCTGAAACTCTTAATTTGATAACGGATTATTATCCATTTTTTCTTCAGGCATTTTTTATGGAGGCTACAAAGGTACAGATTACAAAAGATAAATTACCTCATGTATTTGAAACAAAATTTATCCCATCTATTTCCAGAAGTTTTTTTGACCAGTTTCTTACACGCTTAGAAAAACATTATAAAGAAGATGAAAGAAAGATAACTGAAAAACTTTTTGATTTGATGGTAAAAAAGCCTGATTACATAATTACATCAGATGAAATGAAAACTTTTTTTGAACAAAATAAACAAAATTTTCCTGATGTAGATATTAATAGGTTAATCAGAAACCTAACAGGTGATGATTTTCTAATAAGAAAAAGTAATGAATATACATTTGCCACAAGATTAGTTGCTGACTGGTGGAAATTGACAAGGATATAAAACAATGAGAAGTATAAAAAAATTTAATCCTTATATGATGGAAGAAAGCCTGATAACCCAATTAAATACTGGTCGGGAAAATGATTTTAATTTTGTATTTAATACAATAAAAAAGAATATTGAACGAAAAGAGTCTATCCAACATATTTTATTAATAGGCTCAAGAGGTATTGGTAAATCATTTTTCCTGAAATATTTAGGTATAAAAATAAATGAAACTTCTCTTGCTGACTATGTCCTATTACCTGAAGAACAATTAAATATTTATAATCCATCTGATTTAATCAGGGAAATAAAAGCCTCACTTTTAAATGAAAAAAATGAGCAGGGAATTTCTAACTGGGCTTCAGAGGATAAAACTTTATGGATTCAGGAAGCAAAAAAACTGGAAAAGGTAATTGCAAAAAGAAAAAAACATGTGGTTATTGGAATAGAAAATTTTGACCAGCTTTTTGAAAGAGGGGGAGCATTTGAGGATAAAGAGAATCAATCATTATTCAGAAAATACTTTACTGAAAATAAAGAAATAACATTAGTTGCTACTACATTATGTCCTGATCTTGATACCCGTTACGATGAACCTTTATTTCATTTTTTTGCCAAACATCAGTTATCATCCTGGAAACAGGAAGATCATAAAAGTTATTTTAATAAGCGTAGTGAGCTTGAAGGTATAAAAGATAAAAAACAATTGCAATTTTCAGAAGCAAAGTTAAAAGCGATAACAAGTTTTACTGGTGGAAGTCCACGTATAACTGTTGTTATGTCTGATATTTTAATTGAAGATGATAAGCTTGAATCAGTAACAAAAGATTTGGAAACTTTAATTGATGATTTGACTCCATTCTATCAGGATTTGTTAAGTAGAATCCCTCCTAAATCAAGAATGTTATTTGATGCTTTAATTAGGGGAGGAGAACCTTGTACCCAAAGTGAAATTGCAGAAAGGGTAAAATCAAAGCAAAACCTTATTTCTCAAAGTTTTAACTGGCTAATACTAAATAATTATCTGGATATGGAATTACCTGAAAATAGTAAGCAAAAACTATATTCAGTAAAAGACAGGCTTTTTGCAAATTTTTACCGTATGCGCTATATAAATCACGGTTCAAGTAAAAGCATCCTGGCAACTATGAGCGAATTTTTAACAAGTTTTTATAATGAAAATGAACTGAAAAATAAAGCTATTGATTTTTATAACAGAGGTTCTGTTAGGTATTGCTATGACTTATTACAGATAATAAATAAAGATTTAGATATAAATTTTGAAACCTTTTCAACACAAAAGAATTTAAATATTGAGGAATTACTAAAAAAGAATAAACAATTAGAAATTGATAAAGGACTAAAAATTCTTAGAAAAGATTATAAATATTCTTTAAAAAATAATGATTTTGATTTACAAATTCTACTTATAGTTGATATATATGCCAGTTTGAGAGTCCTTGAAAGAGAAAAAGAATCTTCTGTATTTTTTGAAGAAGAATCTAAAAGGTTTTCTAATTCGATAAAAATTGAAAAAAAGAACTTTAGATTACTTTTTATTTGTTTGGCTCGATTTATTATGGGAGAAGCTTATGAAGCAGAAGCATGGAAATTAATAGATGAAAATTCAGAAAAAATAAAAAACGATAAATATAAAATTCTAAGTTATTGTTCTAATTTTATCTATTATTTAGAAGATAAACAAATGAAAGCAAAAGCATATGCTGAAGGTTATAAATTTTTAGAAAATATTCATAAACGTAAAAATATTTTTAATTCAAGTAAGGCTTTACAAATAATTTTTGAAACAAATTTATATAATAAAGTAAGTTTATCCCTTATTGAAGATTTATATGATGCCTCTATTGAAATTTTTGGAGAAGAAGTTAAACAGGATTTGCTTGGAATAAAAGGAATAATTGATTATCTTAAATCAGGAAAAGACCAGAATGTTTTAATTCGTATGGAACCTGAAGTTAGGGCAGTTGTTGAGACATTAGTAAAAGAGTGGGGGTTATAATATAGGTATTAACCTATGAAGTAAATCTGTAATATTTGTGGCGCATAATGTTAATTTTGCGAATTTTCAAATTCTATTTTTTCTAAAATGGTTAATTCTGCTCTCATATCTTTATATCTTTTTATACCTATTATTAGAGCCATTATTGCGGCAATTAGAAGAGAAATACCTAATATTGTATAAGAAGGAATAAATTTAATGACCCCAAGCCCAGTAATAAAACAACTTAGAAAGGTTCTGATAAATGACAAAAGATTTCTTTCATTTGCCAGAATGGTTCTGTCCAGAGCCAGTAAATCTGTAATACTTAAATCTTTACCCGCAAATTTGTGATAATAACTTCTCTTTTTCATTTTTATTCCTGTAAATACTTATTATTTTCTCATCTATTTAAAATAAAAAGCCGGGGTTTTATTCCCGGCCTGAGTAAATTTTAAAAAAACGAATTTATCTTTTGCTGTTTTTAAAAGAATTTTTTCCTGATTTTATTGATAGAAAAAGCTGTTGAGCTTTTGCTGTTTCACTTATTCCTTCTGTTTTTAATATTTCCATAAAGAAATTTGTTTCATTCATTCTGTTATGTTCAGGTTTTAAAGTTTGATTGATTATTTTATAATCGGCTGCTCCATCATCTCTGCTGCCTTCAAGTACAATCAATCTTATTAATGAATCTGTTGCTACCTGGACAGGCTCGTTTATTCTGATTAAATCATAGATCATTTTAAAATCCATGATTACTTTATCTGTTTCACTGATACCTTCAGTTTTTAATAATTTTATAAATTCGGCAGATAATTCAACTACATTTTCTCTAGTTTTATTTAGAGTTCTCAAAAACTCCATATCTTTCTTAGCATCACTTTCGCTACCCTCGAGAGCCAGTAACTGCTTATAAACATTAAATAAATCCATTTCTGATGATGTGGGGTTTTTTAATTTAGGTGCTTTAGCACTAATCTCTGCCTGTTGATTTATCAAAAGTGATTCATCAAGAATCATATTATTATTGCTTGTTCCACAACCTGCTAAAGCTGTAAGGGAAACTACACCAGAAATTAAAAGGGAAAAATATTTTTTCATGTCTCTACTCCAAACTAAATTAATCTACGCTTATATATTTTTTATAGAGAAAAAATAAATATTACTTGCTTTACTTAAGTTAACATTAAACAAGATTTTTCTTTATTTTAACTCAATTAAAAATTTACAAACATAATTCTAACTGTTGAGAAAAAACAAAAATTATTCTTAATAATGAGATATTTTGAATATTTATATTATAAATTATTTATTACTGTAACTTTTTAAGTAATTCTTTATATTCTCTTTTTTAGCTTATTTTATTTAATTTGTTATACTAAATAAAAAGTAAAAGAAAAAAGAGGAAACTTAAATGTTTGGAGCAATGGTAGAAGTTGATTTCACAAGTCGTATATGTGGAAATTGTGAATACTGGAAAGGCTATCGAAGGAAAAATGATACTGGTCAAAAAGCTCTGGTTGAGAAAAACAGTAAAGCCAAATGT
>CAYRDV010000105.1:0-16315 GCA_964422885.1 uncultured Candidatus Sericytochromatia bacterium | reverse complement strand
TCCATAGTTAATTCCGCCAGTATTGGATAAACTCTGACCTGGATTGGTGATTGTAGCTAAATTTATACTGGGAGTATAGGCAAAAAAGTGTTTATAACCTGCATACGGAGAAATAGTTGGATTAAAATTTCCTACAGGAGTTTGAACATTAGCAAGATTAAAATTATATGCCAGATTAAGATCCGCATTACCCATAAAGTCATGTTCAAAATCATTTGTAGTTTTGTTAGGGCCCACAATTGAGGCATAAGAAGGCATTAACTCTACACCTCCATTTATTGAAAGATTCAAAGGTAAAGGAATACTACTTCTTACATCAAAAATAACGGCAGATTTTTTAGTTTTTTCAGAATAAGTAAAACTAACAGCCTGTGCAGCTGTAGAATGCAATAATCCTAATGCCAGGATAAATGAAGTATATTTTAATATTTTTTTCATTAAAATTTTTCCTTTTTTGTATTGTATAATTGCTCTGTTTTTTCCTGAGTTCTAGTTTAACACAACATCTTTCATTGTTTTTGACTTACATCACAGTTAGGTAAGTTAAATTGCAAATATTTATTAAAAATATATTGAGGGGTAGAAATCTAAATGTATTTGTAGTGCATGTTTTATAAATAATTACGATAAAAAAATTTCCTGATTTGAATTAATTAATAATAAGTAGCTTGCAGTTTAGGTAAAAAAAGTGGAAAAATACATAAGAAAGGTGCAAAAATATGATTGAGCAAACTGAAAAAAATAAGCTAAGAAAAATACACTTTTTACACGTTTTTCTGTCATCATGCTTTACATCTCTGGCATTTTCTGTATTTAAACTTGACTGGCTTATCTGGATTTCCTTAGTGCCTTTTTTTTATACCCTTTTTAAATACAAAATAAATCCGAAAACAGGGTTTTTAATTTCTTTATTCTGGAGTATGGTCTTTTACCTGGGCACTTTAACCTGGATGTTTAAACTTTATCCTTTAACCTGGATGAATTTCACAGAATTTCAAAGTATGGTGGTAATTGGTGGTGGCTGGTTTGTATTTAGTCTGATTGAAGCACTGGGTCTTGGCTTTGTTGGTTTTTTTACCTCTCTGATTAACCCCCACGGTTATAAAAGATTAATTGTACCAACATCTCTCTGGATTATTATCGAATGGTTTCAGGGTATAGGTGGCTGGGGTTTTACATGGGGAAGATTAGGCAATTCACAGTTTCAGAATCTGCCTATAATTCAGAGTGTAAATCTTTTTGGTACTCTTTTTATATCTGCTCTGATTCTTCTGGTTAATATTTCTATTGCCCTAACAATTCTTGAAAATGAAAAGCATATTCCTCAATTTTCTCTCAAGAGAGGGGCAACAGGTAAAATAAGGTACATGATACCTGTTATTCTGATTTTTGTTTTAAATCTTATTTACGGATATTATATTTTAAATACCAAAACAGATAATGAAAAAAGTGTAAAAACAGCTATAATTCAGGGGAATATTGCTTCTGACCAGAAGTGGAAACCAGGAATGCTGGAAAAAATGCTGAAGACATATTTAGATTTAAGTTATGACGCAGCAAAAGAAAAGCCAGATTTTATCGTCTGGCCTGAAACAGCAATCCCTGTTCCGATACAAGATGTCAGAGCTCATTTTATTCTTTCTGAGTATAAAAAATTAACGGCAATTACCAATACTTATTTAATTACCGGAACCTTTGATGATAAAGTAAATCCCGATGGTAGCAGAATTTCATATAATTCGATGATGACCCTGAATCCAAAAGGAGAAATACTGGGTTTTTATTATAAAAGGCATCTGGTACCATTTGGAGAATATTTACCATTTAAAGAAATTATTAAAGCTATTTCGCCTTCACTGACTGGTATAAACCAGGCAAAATCACCAATTACACCTGGTATTTTACCTGAAATAGTAACCACACCTTTTGGAAATATTGGTGGTTTTATTTGTTTTGAATCGATAATCCCTAAAATTATCAGAAGCTCAGTTAATGCAAAAGCAGAGCTTCTTGTTGTAATAACCAATGACTCATGGTTCAAGGATTCGACAGGTGTTTATCAGCATAACGGGCAATCAGTACTTAGAGCAGTTGAATCTGACAGATATGTTGTCAGAGCAGCAAATACAGGTATTTCTTCTTTCATTTCACCAAAAGGAGAGATTTTAAAAAGTTTACCAGCCCTGGAAAAAGGATATATTACAGAAAATATAAAATTTAGAAATAATCTTACCTTATATACAAAAATTGGTGATATTATAGTTCCTTTTGCCTTGATCTTACTTCTTGGAATTTTTATAATTGAAAAAAATAAAATACGAATAAGTGTAAATTAAATAAAAAAGTTTTATACTTTTGTGCACTTAAAGGAAAAATAAGGAATTTGCGCATCAGGATTTATAATTACCACAGCAAAGCCAAACCCTGTTAGCTCTGATATTAATTCATCAAGAGTATCAACTTCGGTCAGTTGTTTAAAAAAGCTGGTATAAATCCGGCCATTTTTATCTTTACATCCCCAGCCTTTCCATTCTTTATTTTTATCTGTCACCACAAACATGCTAAAAATAAATAGTCCACCATAACCAAGTAGCCGAGAAAGCTGTTTGTAATATGAGGTTCGCTGGCTTTTACTCAAATGTTGAAAGACATTTACGGAATAAATAGCATCAAGGTGAGATGGTACATTTTCAGGTATTGTTTTCCCATCCGTCTGATAAAGCCTGGGATGGTCAAATAACGGGTTTACATCGATAGCATAATAATGGTCATCGCCAAATTTATCTGCTATATATTGCTGAAATCCACCATATCCCGGACCAATCTCCAATAATGAAATATTAGGTTTCTTAAAATATAAATCATTTATTATATCAAGACATCCAAGTTGTTTTGCCATTTCCAGAGTCACTATATTTGCCTGGGAAACATGATTAATATTTTGGATTCCGCCAGTTATTGAAAATAAAGGAAATTTATTAGTTGCCTCTTTCCAGAACTCTCTGGAATCAATATTATCAGGATGAAATCTATTTATAAATTCGCGTTCATAAATTCCTAATTGTGGGTTTTTTTCATCCATTTTTACCAGGCCACTGTCTTCTGATGTTAAAATAGTTGCCTGTGTTGGCCTACGTTCTCCACCAATCATTACCCAATAATCGCTTTCTGTTTTTTGGGAATATAATTTGAAATTATTTTTTATTTCGGTACCCCGAAACAGGGGCCCCTTTAGGGGATTTATTTTTTTGTTCATAGCATATTTTAACTCTGGTGGTAAAGACAGAACACTGTTCTGTCTTTACCACTTACAAATATTTTTCCTTAATATAATCTCTGTGTTTTATAAGCTCTTTATATAAAAGACTAAAGGAAATATCATTTTCATCAGCAGTTTTTAATTTTTTTCCCACTTCATTCTCAAATTCTTTGTTTTCCATTTTTACTATTATTTCTTCCAGAAAAACTATACTATTCTGAACTTTTCTTTTTTGCTCATCTGGTTTACCAATACCCAAAGGTGAATCAAGGATATAAGCAGCAATTGCTTTGGGCCAGGTTTTTTGAGATTCTCTTAATTTTTTAAGAATATTTGCAGATAAATGAATATTTTTTTCAATATTCATAGCTACTTCAGGAAAAGCAGAACTGTAAATCAAGTCATTTATCTGCATAGGCGGCCAATTTTTATCAGGCATATTTTCATTTTCAGTTTTAAACCCCTGAAAACTCATCCAGTGGTTATCAGTAAAAGAAAGGCACATCATTACTACAGGTGGAATATGATACATTCTGGAGATATTAGCAATTTCTGTTAATAAGATCTCTTTTTGTTGAGAGAAAATATCCTTTTCATTTACATTTATATTATTTTTTTGAGCCAGTTTTAATAACTGATTTTGAAAATCAAGATATTTTAGGCCAGCGAGTTCTTTACCTGGATAGATATCCTTTGGATTTTTAATAAATCCCCACTCACCCAGTTTTTTTGCCAGAGTTTTTGTACCAAAGACATTTTCTGAAATAGTATCAATTGTATCTTCAGGTTGAATAATATAATTGCTATCTTTACTTTTTAAAGGATAATTGTTTTCTGTTTCATTTTCTTCAGGTATTTTCAAAAACATCCCAGGAGCCAAGTTATAAGGATTAGGGATTTTAAGAATATTTGTCCGGTGAATCATGATCCATCTGGAATTATCTCCATAAATCTTTTCAGCAATAGATTTTAGGGTATCTCCTTTTTCGACCCGGTAATCAGTAATCTTTTCGGGTGGTGAAAATATATCTTCTGGATCAGAAAATATATCTTCCTTTAATCCCAGGCCTTTTTTTGATTTAAGAGAAATATTATCGTGATTAGGATTATTAGGTTTTATGTTTTTCTGAAAATCTTTATCCTTATCCTGTTTTAATTGATCTTTAATTTCTCCATGTTTACCTTTGACCTTATTAATTATTTCTTTAAATTCCAAAAATATTTTTAACCCACTTTTTTCCAAATGATTTTCTTCTATAATTGTATTATTTATAGACGAATTGATAAATATAGAAACAACAAAAATTTATGACAAAAGAAATAGAGCGTATAAAAAATGTTTATGCCGAAAGAAAAACAAGTTCTGAGGTTGATTATAACCCCCTACTACCCGAAAATTATTATCTCCTTAATTCAAGGGAAAAACTTCTGGTTAAATTAATAAATAAATATTACGGGCCATATATTGGTAACCTTAATATCCTTGATGTTGGCTTTGGAGGCGGATTTGATTTACTTACATTTATAAAATATGGGGCTGATATTGATGGTCTGTTTGGGGTAGAAATTCTTGAAGAACGTTACAACAGAGTAAAAGAGATTATTCCCAGAGTAAATCTTCTTTTAACAAATGATTTTTCATTACCTTTTGAAGATAAAAGTATAGATATAATTAATCAGTCAACTGTTTTTTCTTCTATTCTTGATAAAAATTGCCGTACTCAGCTTGCTTTTGAAATGTATCGGGTACTAAAGCCTGGTGGTAGGATATTTTCCTATGATATCAGATACCCTAACCCCTGGAACCAGAATGTTATTATGATGGATAAAAAAGAAATTAAGGATCTCTTTCCTTCTGCAACAGCATCTTTTTATCCTGTAACATTAAACCCTGTCATTGTCAGAAAAATAGCCCAATTCTCAGTTTTATTATGTGAATTACTTGAGTTTAGTTTTTTATGTTCACATTATTATTCAGTTTTAGAAAAGAAATAAATTAAGCCAAAAGAATTGTTTTAAATTACCTAAATAAAACTTAAAACTTAATCTGTTTTTCTTAAAGAAAAATATTAGTAATGTTTATTACTTCATCATATTATTTTATAATGTACTATTAAATTTTAATTATTCCGATTATATAAATTAATACCGGGATTTTGAAAAATTATTTTATTTTACAGGTTATTTTACTGATGCCTTTCTTAGTTAATGTAAGAACAAAAGAACAGATTACAATAAATAAAGATGTTCATTCTATTGGTACTTTTATTGATTCAGATACCAAAATAAGTGCATTGGATGAAACACAGATTATTATCAGAAAAGAGCTAGGTAAAACAGTTGTATACAAAGGCTGTGGCCGGCTGATTGTAAATAGAAAAGCAATTATAAAAAAAATTCTGGAAGATGGAGATGAGATAAATGCTGGTGGCGAGACCTTTATCTACAGTACAAAATTAAAATCTCAGGCGCATGATTCAAGACATCAAAGAGTAGATAAAAACGAAGCAAACTTAATGCCCACAGCTAATGAGATAAATATACCTGATTTAATGATGATTAACGACCGTTTTGCCCAGATTTTTAATTCTATAACTGAAATAACAGATCTGATTGATACCATCGGAAAAACAGCCATTGAGTTTACCAGAGCAGAAAAAGGCTTTTTTGTTCTTTATGATAAAAATGTCGAGGAACAATCAGTAAAATCAATGTTTAATATTGAACAAAATGTAAAAGATTATGATAAATTTAATAGCGTCTATGTCGACAATCTATTGAATAACCTTAAAGACAATAACTCAAATTTTATTAATAATATCGCCCTAAAAGATTTTCCCTTTATAAAGTCATTATTACTGGCAAAGTTTAAAATCAGAAATAATGTGATCGGATATTTGTGCCTTATAAATAAAATAAATCCCAATGAACCATATACCAATAAAGATAAATATATAGCAGAGATTTTATCAACAAGTGCCTCTGCTGCTTTAGACAAAGTTCAGCTTTATGAAAAAACAAAACAGGAAACAGATGTTATCAGGAGACTACAAAGATATCTACCAAGAAAAACAATTTCTAAGCTGATGGGAAATAAAGCAAATCTGACAATGATTGGTGATATTCAGGTCTGTACAATTCTTTTTGCTGATATTTATGATTTTGGAGGTATTGCTGAGAAAGTGACTCCAGTAGACCTTGTTGCCCTTCTGAATGAGTATTTTACAGTAATGACAAGAATTATATTTTCTTTTAACGGCAGTATCAGTAAATTTATCAATGATAGTCTGGTTGCTGTTTTTGGAGCACCCTTAATGACACAAAATCATGCTTTGGAATCAGTTCTGGCAGCCCTTGAAATGCAAAGACATGTAAGCTCGTTAGAGCAAAAGTTTATGAAAAAATATAATCTGGAAAGCTTCCAGATAAGAGTTGGTATAAATACCGGAGATGTAATTTATGGTAATGTTGGTGCGCCTCAGAGAATGGACTTTACTGTCCTTGGTTACAATGTGGAGTTGCCATCTCAGATAGTATCTAATGCGCCTTCAGGAACTATTCTTCTTAGCCATTCAACATTTGACAAAGTAAGAACTATGGTCAAAGCCAGACCTGTTTCTGATGAAGTAATGGGAGAGATCGCAGGCATAACTAATTTTTATGAAGTCTATGACAAAATAGAAGATGAAATCTTTTTCAAATCTGATGATGCGATGAAAGCCGATTATAATATTCGTGAGCACATGCGGGTACCGGTTAAAGCAGTTACTTTTGTTTATAAACATGGTGTAAGAAACCAGGGTCTGATAAAAGATATCAGTATTGGTGGGCTGTGCGTAAAAGCAGCTGGTAATTACAGAGCAGATGATGAAATAGAATTAACCTTTAAACTGACTGAAGAACTTATATTTAAAAATGTTAGAGCTGTCATTAAACATATAAGCAAAACAAAAAAATCCGAAGCAAAAAATGATACAAATGTTTTAATGGGTGTAAAATTTTTGAATCTGTCTGACGAAGACTACATCCACCTTGTAGATTATATTGATAAAAAATGTTTTAAAATAGTTTAGGAAAAATAGCCGTAGAGACATGCTATGGCATGTCTCTACGGCTATTTTTCAGGAAAGTTGTTTTTTTATAATTCCATAAAGACGCTAAAATTTAATTAAGCAAATCAACTTTGTAAGAGACATATATTTTTGAAAGAGGATTTTATGATAAAAATACGAAAAAGCGAAGAAAGAGGTCATGCCAATCATGGCTGGCTGGATTCATACCATACTTTTTCCTTTGCCAGTTATCAGGATTCTGAACATATGGGCTTCAGAGCACTAAGAGTAATAAACCAGGATCGTATCGAAGCTGGTACAGGGTTTGGAACCCATTCTCATGATAATATGGAAATTATTTCGTATGTCCTTGAAGGAGCTATTGAGCATAAGGATAGTATGGGAACAACCTCAGTTATTAAACCCGGAGATGTACAGAGAATGAGTGCCGGAACCGGAGTAACTCATAGTGAATTCAATCATTTGAAAGATGTCCCGACCCGCTTTTTACAAATCTGGGTAATACCTGAAAAAAGGAATATTCAACCTGGTTATGAACAAAAATATTTCTCCAGAGAAGATAAGCAAGGCAAATTAAAATTGGTTGCTTCCGGTGATGGACGGGAAGGTTCTGTCAGTGTTAATCAGGATATAAATTTATATGCTTCTGTACTTGCCAAAGGTCAGGAAATAAAGTATCTGATTCCTGACGGACGTTATGTCTGGCTTCATGTCGCCGGAGGCACATTAAAAGTTAATAATGACTATGAGTTAAACCTTGGTGATGCAATATCTGCCAGTCAGGAAAAAGAGTTAAAGCTAACCGGAATTGATAATACCGAATTTTTACTTTTTGATTTGGGTTAGAACTACTTTTAAAAAAACCATACTGATGGCTTAAGAATAATTGAAAAACGTAATTAATAACAGTTATAATAATGTTGTTAGGACTTGATTTTAAATTGTTTTGGGTAACAAAAATGGAAACAATTGAGTGTAAAGGTAAATTCATTGATGGAAATAAAATTTTTATTCTTGATGATGCCATTAAAAGCTTAGCTCTTAAAGAAAATGAAGAAGTAAAAATTATTATTATTAAAAAATCTATTAATGATGAGAATATTTTAATTGAAGAGGATAGCCTATTTAATATTAAGTCCAGTGGAAATTCTGATTTAGGTAATTTATCTGAAGAACATGATAAATATTTATATGGTTCATAATTTTGTCAAAAATATTTGTAGATACATCGGCTTGGGTAGCCTTAAAAGATAAATCAGATAAACATAATCAAAAGGCAATAGAATTAAATAAAGAACTTTTATTGAATAAAAATAGATATTTCACTTCCAATTATATTATTGATGAAACTTTGACTCTAATTTTAATGAAATTAAATCATAATACTGCAATAGAATTTGGAGAAGAAATACGAAATAGTAAATTAATAGAAATAATTTATCTGGATAAAGAATTAGAAGAAGATTCCTGGCAATTTTTTAAAAAATATTCTGATAAAAATTTTTCTTTTACAGATTGTTCAAGTTTTATTATTATGAAAAAGTTTGGAATTCAAAAAGCATTTTCCTCAGACCACCATTTTGAACAGGCTGGATTCATAAAGCTTTTATAAAAAACATGAGTAAAACTATAATGCCATATAGTTTATTATTGTCAATTTTTAAAGCATCTTAGTTCAGATTTTTGCAAAAACTTTCTATAATAAATCTATAAACTGAAAAAAAATTTAAATAAGGGAATATAATGTCGGGAATAGGTATCGGGGCAAGCGACAGAGGAGCTTTTGATCGTGAAGATCAGCTCTATATTAAGCCCAATGCCCTAAAAACAAATGTAACAGCTAAGGAAGCAGAAGATTTTGCCAAAGCTAATTCTGGCGCTGAAGCGATTATTAAAAACGCTCAGGGCCTTTATTCCGTTTATCAGCTTGAAACTTCTGAAGATAAGAAAACTGTTCCCAATAGTGACTTTAAAGATGATTCGATTAAATTAACGGCTGACGTGGCAAAGCAGTTTACCAATGGTAAAAAAGCTTATGTAGCGACAACAGATAATGTTATCCGCAACCTTGAAATTGATGGTCTGGAATTACCTAATGTAGATCATGATTTTGTTAGGGGAAATCTGAATATTACCCTTGAAGATAAAGATGGTATTGATACAAAGTCCAAAAATGATATTGAAGGAAAGATTTCTGGCAATATTTCCATTTCTAAAGAATCTATTGAAAAAGCTTTGAAAGATGCCAGCAAAAAATATGGTGTAGATCTCCGGCTTTCTTCAATAAATCCTGCAAAAAATGAATATGAAATCAGTGTCGGATATGGAGCCAATCTGGCAAATATAACCATTAAAATGGAATCAGGTGGTATTAAGGCAAAAGTGGACAGCTCTATTTTGGTTGCCTCTCTTGCTACTGTCCTTGGCGGCCCGCTTGCTGGTCCGGCAATAAACAATGCCGCTGAAAATAAAGCAACATCGGCTCTTAAAGAAGGTTTATCAAAAGGACTCGGCCTAAAAGTTGTTCCTGGTGCTTCTGGAAACCAGATAAAACTTATACCGGATTTTAAAGATAGTCCGCTTTTCAGTAAAATACCTGTTGGTGATATGAATCTTCATATTGAAGAAATCCAGGCTAGTGGTACATCTTTTAAGCTAGATGGCAGAGGAGATGTCCAGATAAATCTCGATAATGCAAAGATAATAGGCAGTTCTGATGTAAACGCCACGCCAATTACCGCTCTTGATAAAGAAGGCCCTGATAAAATAAAGGCAAATATTACAGCGAATCTTAGTAATGACTTTACAGCAAAAATCAGTAGTAAAAGCTCTGCTGATGTTAATATTACCGAAGAGGAACAGGCAAATATTGCAGCTCGGATGAAAAAAATGTCTGGTATGGGCATTTCTGCCAGTGGTAAAGTTAGTATCAGCGATGTAAAGGTAGATGCTGAAATAAATTCAGATCACCAGCTAAACATTACCAAACAACAATCAGGTAATATAAAAGCAGAAAATATTAATGTAAAAATGGGCGATGCAACTTTAAATATTGCTTCGACATCAGGAGCTTTAAGTCTACAACAGGATAACAAAAAAATTATCCTTGATGCCAAAGGAGTTGAGCTTAAAGGTGGAATACGCTCTCCTGAATCAAATGTCGATTTTAAAGAAATGAAGCTAACCGGTAAAATTACCTATGATTCAGATAATCCAGGCAAAATAAAGCTTGAAAGTGATACTAATCAGGCAGGCATACAACTTTCAATAGATGTTAAATCACCTGACAAAAAAAATGTGGTTTCCATAGATAAATTTACTCTCACTGGTGCCGATATCGAGTTTGATGTCAATAAGGGAAATATGTCTATGGCTCAGAAAGGCACAGCCCCTGCAACTCTTAATAACCTTAAAATAGGGGAGAGTATAGATCTTAATAATATCACCTTTAAAGGAAAACTTGATATCGATGCAATCAAAGGGAAACTTGTCCTGGATAGTAAAGATATCTCATTTAAAGGAAAACTTGGAAATATCGAATTTACAGATCTTAAATGTTCAGGAAAGCTAACTTATGATGATAAAGGTGTAAAAATTGAAAATATAAATGTTGCCAATGCAAAAGGAAAAGTAGGAAATTTTGATATTTCAGAATTAAAAGGTTCGGCAAATTTACAGTTTGATAAGGATGGAAACCTTGTTCTAAGTGATGCCTCCGATTTACAGCTTAATTCAAAAAATGGCCTTAAACTAAGAGGAGATGCGGTTGTATCTCATAAAGACGGTATTTTTGATATAAAAACCCGCCCCAATAAACCACTCAATATCAGTTACAAACCAGAAGGAAGTAAAGATAAGCTAAATGCCTCAGGTTTGGTTATTGATGGAAATATAAAATATGATAGTAATGCAAATACTTTCAGTTTTAATAATGGCTCCCAACCGCTTGTACTTAGAAAAGGCTCAATAGCCGGGGTAAAATTTGACAATTTTAAGCTTAACGGGGAAGTAAACCTCGGTAAAGATGGAACAGTTACCATTAATAATACAACCGGACCAGTTTCTTTTTCTGGTGGTATAGATGGTATGAAATTAAAAGAATTTAAATCAACGGGAGCAATAACTCTTGATCCGAAAAATAATTTGATTAGTACCAATGGTGAAGTATCACTGGATATTCCTGACAAAAAGCTTCAGGTTTCCAGCAAAGGTAATATCAGTTTTAATCAGGAGAAAGATGGTAAGTATGTACTAACAAGCAAAGATGGAGTTATAAATGCCAAATTCGGAAATATCGATCTGAAGGATTTTAAGCTTGAAGGTAAAGTTACTTTCGATCCAAAGAACAATGAAGTAAAGTTTTTTGGTCTTGATGGTAATGATATGAAAGTATCAGGAATGATCCAGGGTAAAAAATTTGACCTGGAGTCATCAGGTGCAGTAGGTTTTTCACAGGCTGATGGTAATATCAAACTGGCAACCCAGGGTGTAAAAGTAAATGGCACTATCGAAGGTTTCAATATTAAGTCAGAAGAAGGAGTAAAAGGAGAAGTATCATTATCACCTGAAGGAAAGTTACTTAATGTTTCCGGCTTTAAAATGGATCTCAATGTTGATGGTATAAGCCTTATAAGTAATGGTGATGTCTCAGGAACTGCTTCAGGTTATCAGGTCAAGCTTTCAGGAGATGTAGCCGCTGATGATGGAAAAATAAGTGCATTTTTTGATAAACTTGTTGCTAGTTCGTTTGTTCCTGAAGGATCAAAAAAATCCCTGGTTGATATTCAGCAACAACTTAAGGAGATTAATGCAAATAAAATTAAATATCAGGATTTCACCATTAATCTTGATAAAGACTTTGGCTTTAATGATCTTAAAATTACGACCAAAGGAATTGATCTCAATATACCTATCAGTAAATATAAATTATCCAGTACAGGCGATGTAACTTTTGAAATTAAAAAAGATGGAAAAATGTCTGCTTCAACTAAAGATGCCGTTATTAATGCCACACTTGACGGGACTGACTTCAAAAACTTTAAATTAAACGGTTCTATTAACTATGATCCAAAAACCGGAACTATGGATCTTCAGGGTCATGATGGAAATGATGTGAAAATTTCCGGTTTTATTGAAAATAAGCAGCTTGATTTGGCTGCTAAAGGTGGACTGAAAATCGATAGAAACCCGAAAGGTGAAGTACAGCTTGCTGGCAATAATATCAAAGTAAACGGAATGATTGACGGATTCAAGGTAGAAAGCCTGAGCGATGCCAGTGGTAAAATCTTAATTAAAAATAATGGTCATATGGATATGACAAATCTTAAATTTGAATTTAAGGTCGATGATGTGATTATTTCCAATAAAAATGGTTCAATCAATGGTAATGATGACGGTTATGACCTAAAGTTTCAGGGTAATGTAAATTCAAATCGGGAAAATCTGCTTAAGTTTATGGAAAAAATATCTGTAAATGAATCAATTCCCCCAGTAACAAGAAAAACAATTGATGAAACGGTAAAAAATGTAAGAAACTACATAAATTTTACGGATCTTAAAAATGGAAAATATGAAAATTTCCACCTGAAACTAGACAGAGATCTTAATTTTAAAGATTTTCAGGCAGATATAAGTGGAAGTACCACTAAAACAGGATTTAAGCTCGGTATTCATGGAGCACCTGGGGTACTTAATGCCGGTAATGTTGATATAAAAGCTCATGTTAGTAGTAGTAATGATGAATTTAAAATTAAGAATGGAAATGTGTCTTTTGCTCTGACCAAAGAAGTAAAAGACTCAATCGCAAAAATGGCCGCTGATATTTTTAAATCATATGATTTGCATGATCTTGATATTACAGTAAAAGACAATGGTGATATCAAGCTTAATAAGGCTACCTACAAGAAAATACCTATTATTGATATAGATATTGCTGTAACCACCAAATTCCAGGGGACAAAGATGATTTTGGCTCTTGAAGAAGCAAATGTTCAGGGCTTTTTGGGAAGGCTTGTTCAAAAAGTGGTTGAAGGTGGCTTTGGAGTGGATGGAAAACAAATAGGCATTGAAAAAATAATGCCAAAAGCCACTGATATAAAAATGAATTATAACAAAGGTGAACATTCTATTGCCCTCGACTTCAGAGATGTATTTTATGAACAGATTGGTGATGATGTTGAGCTAAAGAGTATGGGGGCAAAAGATGGCAAGTTTCAGCTTAATTTTGACGTAAATGTTGGTGGTTCTAAACCATTTAATCCGACAAAAGTAAGGGAAAGTGTTGAGCAAATAAGAGAAATTTTAAGAGACAACCATCCTAAAAACGAAAAACGGAACAGCGAAACTTTAAAAAACATTATTATAAATTCTGATCCTCAGGATTTGACAAGAATGCTTGACAGAGTGACTTTATTTGCCCTTAAAGAAAAACTAAAAGATAATAGCAAGGTTGTAGATGTTCTTGAAAAAATTGCTAAAAATGCTGAAGTAGGTCATAATAATGAACATTTACGGGAAATGACCACCTATATAAATGATGATACGTCCAGAGGCTTAGAAAGAAGGCTAGGTAGTGAGCATTTACATAAAATAGCACCTGAAGCTAAGGCAAATCTTGTAAATCACTTATTTAAAGATGATACTAATGGTGATGAAGAACAATCATCAAAAAGAATGATTCTTAACACCAGAGGTGAGGATCTTTCCCGACTGTTTGCAAAAGTTTCACCCAAAAAGATGGAAGATGAACTTGATTCTAAAGATTTCTTAGATGTTATGGTAAAACTGATTGATAATTCTCATACAGGAAACAATGACTGGTATTTGCAGCAATGTCTCAAAGCTGCCGATGATGATGATATGACTTCAGCTTTGATTAACAGATATAGTGATCAACAGATTGCAGCTCTTTCTGTTGGTACTAAGGTCCAAATGATCAAAATCCTGGCCAATGGTGATACTAATGCTGCTGAAGAACAAAGAATCAAAAGACTAATTATGGTTTCATCCCCTGCTGATGCAAGGCAAATTATTAAGTCAGTAACGCTTAATCTTTTAAAAGATGAACTTGAGAAAAAGGACGTAAATGATATCCTTAGAGTAGCGAATAGACATTAAAAACAAAAAAGTGCCCTTTTACAGGCACTTTTTTGTTTTTATAAACTCAGCAATTAAGAGCCCAACATACTAATGTTCGTCTTTTACCTTTTTTTACCGGAGCGACTCTGTGAGTTTTAAAAGATGGAAAAACTACCATAAAACCCTTTTCTGCCGGTGTTTTATTTTTATCAACAGGAATGATTTCCAGTTCTCCTCCCTGATAGTCTTCAGGTCCGGATAAAAAAACAATTCCGGTTATTTTTCTCATAGAAAATGGTGGAGAGGCTCCTTCATCCATATGCCAGTGAAAATGATCTCCTTCTGTATATTCAAGATATTGTAATTTTTCAATGGATTTCACATCAAAATTAAAATACTTTTGATCAACATGAAGCATGACTGATAACATCCGGTCAAAAATCCAGGTGGTAGATTCATTAACTTCCAGTGTTTTAATAATACTTTTTCTTTTACTATAATCAACATCACCATAATTAAGCTCAGCCGGTGTATTAGCAAGGCTTTGTGAGTAGCGGATTATTTTATCACATTGCTCAGGCGAAAATGCCTTTAGATATAATAAAGACATCATTAAATTTTCTGAAGCTTTTCTGACCATTATAAATTAAAAGATTTATTTATACTCTAAACTATATTTTACAATAACTTATGTTATTTCTGATGTTCAAAATTATATTTTTTATCTTAAAGGAATAGAAAAATAGAATGAGCTTCCTTTGTTTTTATAACTTTCAAACCCTATTTGCCCACCGTGAGCTTCAATAATCTGCTTACAAAGATATAATCCCAGCCCTGTTGAAATATCCTGTTCATCCTTTGTTTCAGGATTATCATGGCTAGTTTTGTAAAAATTGAATATTTTTTTTTGTTCATAGATTGGTATTCCTTTGCCATCATCCGTAATTCTTAGCTCAATACTATCATTCAGTAATCTGCTGCTTACCCTGATATTTCCTTTATCATCAGTATACTTTATGGCATTACTCAACAAATTATTTATTACTCTTAGCATCTCTGTACGATCAAGCATAATATTTGTAATCCGTCTATCAAAAAATGATTCAATTCTTATTTCTTTTTGCTCTGAAATTGGTTTTAAACCATTTATACATTCATCTGCCAGTTCATTAAAGTTTTCTTCTGACATAAATAAATTCATTTTCCCAAGCTCATATTTCTGGACTTTTAAAAGGTTATTTATAAGTTCTAATGATTGATTACAGTGTTTTATCATCATATTTAAATAAAATGCTCTTTGTTCAATACTTAGGCTTTCTTTATCTCTCAAAGTTTCAAGAGTACGTGTAATAGCAACAAGTGGTGTTTTTAAATCATGAGTAATTAATGAATTTACTTTTTCTTTTTGTTCCTGTTGTTTTAATAGATCCTCAGTAATATTCCAGAATTCGTTAGCCAGATTCCCTATTTCATCTTTACGGGTTAAAAGTGTTCTGATTGATTTCTTATCTTTTTTGGCAATACCAATTGCCAGTTCATAAAATGGCTCCATAATATCCTTTGAAATAAAGTAACTGAAAACCAAAAGCATCAGCATAAATATTCCCATTAAAATGGCCATATTACTTCTTGTTTCAGAAAATACTTTATCTTCAAATAAAGTTGAACTCATCGTAGCAATTAACAATTTTCCTTCAGGTGTATAAATTACCGGGTGAAATTTAAGTTTATAAGCTCTGTCCTCCCAATTTAACAGGATTGTTTCCGAAGGTGTAAATTCATCATTGTTTTGTGATATTAAGTCATTTATTGCCAAAATTGGTTCTTGAAAAAGAGGATTTGTACTGAGAAAAACCTCTGAATTCCAGTAAAAAACAACATTTACATTTTCCTGGTACATTTTTTC
>CAYRDV010000104.1:0-16320 GCA_964422885.1 uncultured Candidatus Sericytochromatia bacterium | reverse complement strand
TGTTCACATCGGGGTTTCCCCAAATTCTTTGGGGCCGGGGTTTACCCCGGAGTTATACTAACAGGGGACCCACAATGTGGGGATTTATTATTTTACTTTAAAATAACCTTTAAATTTAGCAAATACGTTTTCTTTATTTTCCTGATTCTGGGTAGGCTTATAATATTTAATAGCAAGTGAATCAATAGGATCAAAATGTAAGGCAATTTTAAACTCTGCCTGAGCATATCCTTCCCAGCCTTTTAAATGGAGAGCCAGACCAAGGTTACTATGGTATTCTGCTATATTTGGATGTGTATCAATTAGTGTTCTAAGAGTACCAATAGCAGCATCAAAATCTTCTGTTTCAATATATTTTTTTGCGTTTTCAAATGATTCCTGATATTTTTTGTTTTGTTTAATTATATCGTTTTGCATTAGTTCTTTGTTTATAATTTTTGGTATAGAAAAAGATCTGTTAATGCTTTGCTTTATCTCTTTTTTAAAATTTTCATTTTCTATTCGTTTCTTTTCAATTTCAAGTTTATCGTTTTCTAATTTAATTTTTTCAATTTCAAGTTTCTTCTTTGCTAATTCTAATGCTTTTCTTTCTGTTTCAAGCTTCTCTATCTCAAAATTTCTTTTTTCCGCTTCAAGTTTTTCTCTTTCGAAATTTAATTTTTCCTGTTCAATTAACTCTTGCTCTTTATTTATTTCAAGCCATTTTTCTTTTAACTCCTCTTCAAATTTTGTTTCTATATCCTGAGTTATTGAAACATTGACAGCAAAATCATTTTTACTCTTGGAAATCATTTTAAGGCAAGCAGATAAATCCTTTGCCATTTCTTCAGCATTCTGAAATCTTTTAGTACAATCTTTTTCAAGTGCTTTTAGAATTATTTTATCTATAAATTCAGGTATTTGCTGATTATGACTGCTTGGTGGCACAGGCTTTGCTCTTAGAACTTTCATTACCACATCGGCAATATTATCAGCCTCAAAAGGCAAACAACCTGTTAACAATTCAAAAAGGGTAATACCAATAGAATAAATATCTGTTCTTTTATCTGTCAGAGCAGAGTTTGAAAGTTGTTCAGGTGATATATACATAATACTTCCAAGAACAGAGCCATCCTGAGTTAGTCTTTTATAACCTTCCTGGTTGAGTTGGGCAATTCCAAAATCCATCAGCTTTACAATATTTGAACTGGTTAATATTATATTTGCAGGCTTTATATCCCGGTGAACAATACCTTTACTATGAGCAAAGCTAAGCGCATTACAAATCTGGATGCCAATATTAATTATTTGTTTTAAACTTAGTTCTATTTTTTTTGCTTTTATTTTTGAAAGATCTATGCCTTCAATATATTCCATTACCATATAATTAAGGTCATTTTCAGAGCCTATATCATATATGTTAACAATATTAGGGTGAGATAAATTTGCAACTGCCTTGGCTTCTCTGTTAAAACGTTCGATAATGTCATCAGTATCATTCTCAGCACAATCTTCCATAAATGACATGTTTAAAACTTTGATTGCTACCTGCCGTTCCAAACGTTCATCTGTGGCCAGATAAACAATGCCCATACCACCACGCCCGATTTCCTTTTCAATTTTATAATTTGTGCTTATTCTTTCCAAAGTATTAAAAAAATCCATTTTTTTTTCACCAGTCACAATTTGTTGTAAGTTTTCTAAATCTTTTACCATAAACATTATTAGTATACTCTGACATAATTACACTTAATTACTTTTAATTTTATGATTTATTTATGTGAAGTTCTATTAGGTAAAATGTGATTTTTTTATGAAGAATGCCACTTTTATAAGACGAAATATTTATCTTTTTATGAATTTATTAAAATCATTTACCTTTACCACTCCATATTCAGCCTTATCCATTTTATCTCCAGTTGGAGACTCAATATCGTGTAAAGTAATTTTGAAATAATCACCGCTTTTCTCTCTTGGTTCAATATAGACAAAGAGTTGAGTAATTTTTTCATCTCTTTTTTCAGGTGATGCTTTTTTTCTTTTTTCAATAGTATCAACCCATGGAGCATATACATACTGTATAAAGTTAATTGTACATTTTTTGGGGTTAGTCAATTTTACCCACTGTTTTCCTGAGGGAGTAACCTGTTCAATTTCAAAATTTTCTTTTTTGATCGCTGTATCTTTTTTTATCTTATTTTTCCATGTTAAAGCAAGCACTGCGGTATTATCTGATTGAAAGTATGAAACATCTTTTAAAAATTTATTATTATCAGGTATAAAAACCGGTCTATTAATAATATTAAAAAAGGTATAACCAAAAATAGCAATGATAAGTATACCAAACGTCACCCGAACTCTTCTAGTTGTTTTTTGTAACATATTTAATTAATTCATATTTATAGTAATAAACTCTAATGTTATTATCTCAGATGGTTCTATTATACCTGAAAAAGTTCCATTTTCATTTCTTTCTAACTCGTTTAATTTTTCTTCATCCAACCTTACCTGAAAAACTGCTGAAAAAATAAAGTTATCCGCTGGATATATTATAAAGGTTTGTTTATCTGGCAGGGGATTAAAAAATCTAAAAATAACTCCATTCTCACTTTCAGAACGCTTAAGACAACTAGTAACTAAGTTTTCAGGTTCAAGTCTTAATAGAGAACCTTCTAGCGATAATGGGGTCTTATTTTCAGGTTTGTATTGCATGTATTTTATTCCTGAACTAACCTGAAATACTTTTTTTATAACATCAGATTTAAGGAAATTATTTTTATGTGCATATAGAGAATATTCAAAACTATTTATTCCCTGGCATTGAGCTTCAGGTGTCGCAAAAGCCGGACCAGCACCTCCACCTCTTGTTCTTAAATCATCTCTTGAAAGCCAGCCAACACACCTTAAAAGAGTTAGAGATAAGCTAATATTATTTAATTTTGATGTAATCTCTATTTCAGGTAATCCTTTTGTAATTAATGTAATACCTGATTGTTGCTCACTTAAATCGGCAAAGTTTTGGATCGCAAAGGTTTCTTCAATTCGTTCCTTGTATTTTGCCATATCATACTCTCTGTTATTTACTTTAACCTCTTTTCTCATTAAGCCAAACAACGTGTCATACCAACAATAGGATTCATTATTACTATTTAAATTTTGACTAAAATTTACTCTTAAACGATGATCTTTAGCCTGATTATTAATAATTGTTTTAAAATAAACCAGAGGATCTTTTTCTTTTAGAGTAACAAATGAAGTAATCTTGTTTATTACATTACTATTGCTCATATACTCTCTATTTTCTTCAATTTTTTCTGGTAAATTTAATTCATATTCAATTTTAAGAGTTGCTTCTAAAGCATTTTCCGAATAAATTTTGCTTTCCAAAAGTATTGCACTTGAAAAAGTGTCAATTTTGGGTGGAGAATAATTATATTCGTCACCACCATCACCTGAACTATCAAATGTGTTTACCAGATAGCTTTTTCCGGTTATCATATTCTGAAGTTCAAGATTGTTATTTTTAACCTCTACCCTGATATATTCGTTTTGGAGAAAAGTATCTCCTGTTAATAGTGAGGGCTGATTAATATAATCATTATTTTCTGTTGGTATTATTTTAATAACTTTGTAGCCAAAGGGAACTATACCGTCTATTTTAAGGCTGATAACAAAACGGGTAATATCAATCCAGTCAGGTAAAACGTTTATCTCTGAGATGAATTTTTTTGTATAAGTTTTATCAATTATTTCAAAATCAATATTGTTACCATTTAAATCTTCTAATTTAAAATTTTCAATATTTTCATTTTTTAAAAAATCAACTGTAAACTGGTCAATAGTTGTGAAATAATAATTTGCCATATTATATACAATAAGGTAATTAAAACCAGTTTCAAGGGCAATTGAAGATGAAATAGATTCCATAGCCTGTTTTATCAAGGCATCACAAATTTCTTCTGCGGAATCATATCTTTGAAGCATTTCTTTATGAACCTGATCGGTACTGCAACCGCATATACTGTCATGAGGCTGATTTTGTAAAAGATATTTCCAGGCCAGGTCTATAAATCCCTGATTATAATCATTCCCAAAAAGCCAGGAAATGGTGGCAAGAGGTTCTACCCAATTGGTAATTAAATTCTGGAGGTAATAATTTTTTTGTTTTAAATACATTCTTGCTGAAAATACTCCAGGTAAAATGTACGCTTTTTCAGGATCTCTTAGTTCTCCCTTAATTAATTCCAATTCTTCTTTATTAATTTTTAATTGTTGAAAATATTCTTCAATTGTACTTTGTACAAATTTATATTTTGGATATTTTGTGTTAAGTTCAACCAATAAACTTTTTAATTCTTCAACAGGTGCCAGATGATCTCCTCCATTTGGGAACAAAATCATTCCTTTATAACATTGGTCTTCTAGTTTTTGTAAATGTGCCAGCAAATCATCCGCTTGCTTTTCATAATTTATCAAAAAAGTATTGTAATAACCTTCAGTAAGATGTAATGATATAATACTAGTCTTATCCAGCCCTTCCCATAGAAAGAGACTTTTTGAAGGATTTACTCCTCTCCAGACAACTGCTTTATCAATACCAAAGCCTTTAAGAATTTGTGGCATTTGGGAAATATGGCCAAACATATCAGGTAGATACCCTATATTTTGAACTTTACCAAAATGTTTACAAATTTTTTTCCCAAAAATCAGGTTTCTGATTACTGATTCTCCGCTTACCAAAAATTCATCCGGTAATACATACCAGGGTCCAATCAATAATTTACCTTTGCTAATCCATCCTGCAAGAGCTTTTTCAAGTTCAGGGCGAATTTCCAGATAATCTTCGAGAACAATTGTCTGACCATCAAGAATAAAATAGTCATAATCACGTGCCTGAAGTAAATTAAGAATCTGATCAATCACTGAAACAAGCCCGAATCTAAAAGTCTGAAAAGTCCGGTACCATTCTCTATCCCAATGCGTATGAGAGAAAACAGAAACCTTAACTTGTTGCATAGTAATTTACCTTTCAAATAATACTAATTTTAAAATTATCACATTTTCTCTATTACAATAAGTGTTTTTTAAATTTTCATTTACAATGTCAATTAGGAAAGTGATTAGCAAGAATTTTTAATTTATAGCCATATATAAATATAAATTGATTCTTATATTAATATGTCAGAAATAGGTTTAAGACAAAATACCACTCATTATAAAGTGGGCTCCAAACATACTGCATCTAGGCAGGATACTTCTGCTGCCTCCAAACCTGAAACTAAAAAAAATGCCGTTTCTAAGCAAGCTGAAACTGTAAAACCTTACGTTTCAATAGATACTACAAAAGTAGATTCAGTAAAATTTGAAATCAAAAGTGATCCAAATAATAAAAATGTTGAGTCAATTTCTTTTGTTGATGAAAAAAATGTTGCAATTAAAGAAAAACCCGAAGAAAAAAGTGATATTAAACAAGTAATTCGTGATATTACAAATATTGGACCAGTAAAGATTGATGATATTTCGGTTCCAACACCTATTAAACTTCCTGAACAGGAGCAAAAAGCACAACCTTTAACTCCACCACCGATAAAAAATGCTGTTTCTGTAAAATTAAAAGTTAAATTTTAAATTATTCTTATATTTTAAAATTCTAATTGAAAGAAGATTAGATGATTTAAAAATTGATATAATTAGCAAAAAATATTATTGAGATTTTTACAAAATATGAAAAAAAGAAATTTAGGATTAACTATTGGAGCAACACTTGGAGCAGCATTTATTTTAAAACTTTACTCTGAAAATAAAAAATTTAAAATACTTCCTGAACTTGAAAAACCTGATGCAGATGAATTAAATGAAAAAGACAGTAATTATTGGCAACATGATTATATCATGGCTAATGGAATAAATTTTCATTATGTAACCCAGGGAGATGGGCCTTTACTTATTTTACTACATGGTTTTCCTGAAAACTGGCATTCCTGGCGTGAACAAATTCCTTTTCTGGCAGAAAAGTATCGGGTAGTAGCCATTGATATGAGAGGTTATAACTTAAGTGATAAACCACAAAATATTGAAGATTATAAAGTAGAAACACTTGTTGAAGACCTAAAGGCTTTAATATATGCTCTTGATGCAGAAACAGCAACAATAATCGCTCATGACTGGGGAGGTGCGGTCGCCTGGTCATTTGCCATCCTTTATCCTGAAATGATTGAAAAACTGGTTATTATGAATGCCCCTCATCCATTAGGGTATCTTAATGCCCTTAAAACAAGCCGACAGCTTTTAAATAGCTGGTATATGTTATTTTTTCAGCTACCGATTTTACCAGAAATTTTTATGTCATTAAATGATTATAAATTTATGGCAAATAGCCTGACAAAATCTTCTGCAAACCCTGAAAATGCCTTTAGTGATGAAGATATCTCATATTTTCTTTCAGGTATAAAAAGGCCGGGGGCCGTACGGGCAATGATAAACTATTACCGGGCATTATTGCGATATATGCCAAAAAGAGAGATAGAACCAATTGAAGTGCCTACATTAGTAATTTGGGGTGAAAAAGATTTTTTCTTACGAAAAGATGTAAATAATGAACTGGAAAAATATGTCCCGAATGTAAAGATAAAATATTTTCCAGAGGCAAGTCATTGGGTACACAAAGATGATCCTGAAGGAGTAAATCAAGCTTTAGCTGAGTTTTTGTTTTAAGCCAGATAATAATTTTTGGACATATTAACAAGATCAAAATCTTTCATTATTTTTTTGATATCATTTTTATAGGTGGGGCTTGTTGCATAAGTGCTACCTACATTATCAATAAACTGATAATCATTTTTATTGGCAGCAAAATCATTTAAACCTTTCTGATATCCTTTATATCTGGCATGGAATACTGAACCATGTTTCATTACAGCTTCATAAAAATCATTGTATTTGGCAAAATTATCCCTGATTGCAACATATTTGCCATTAATAAATTCTTTTGTTGGTACATTTACCGAACCAGCCGGACCTTTACCTTTTATTCCGAAAATATTGTAGCCACCAATTGCATGTTTTCCCCATCCAGACTCAAGTGCCGCCTGAGCAAGAGTTACAGAAGCCGGAACACCATATATTTTTTCAGCTTCAAGAGCGGCTGGTAATAAAGTTTTAAAGAATTCTTTTTTGTTTTTTTGACCAAGTTCTTTTAATTCATTGGTTGAAACTCTTTTCAGGCCTTCAGCTGCCAGATAACGACTTCTCCCAACAATATTTTTGTTTATAGGAGCCTGATCTACAAAGGAAAAATTAGCAGATGAATTATTTTGAGAAACCTTTGTGCTTAAAAACAGTTGATCTGGTGGTATAAGAGTAGTTGAAGGGCTAAAAACCGAAGTTATTTTTTGGGTTAAATTGCTTGTGAAGTTTATAAAGTTATCTTTTAATATTTGCAGTGGAAGTAAATTAAAAACTGGTGCCCCTTCTAGCATGTATTCCCTGTGTACTCCGTATATTATCCATAATATTTTACTTTTTTAGTTATAGTTTTTGAAAAAAAAAACTTGTTTAAAATTCCTGCAGCCAGAGGTTAAGTTAAGGTTATTTATTTTAAGAAAAATACATTTGTGATAATATTCTATTGGTAAATTTTTGAGCAAAAAGGGCAGAAAATTATGGATCAGAAACAGTTACATACAGCTAAACTTGTTGGTGGAATGGCTTTATTACTTTTTGGAAGAAAGATTGAAGGCTTAGCGCTATTTGGTAAAGGAATTTATGATCTGGAAAAAGTTTACCGGGAAAATCACCCAGACCTGGAACCTGGTATGGAAGCAAGATGGGAAAAAGCAGTTGAATTTTATGATTCTACCCATCAGGATGAAACAAACAGAATACTTCATAAAGTAGGAATCCCTTTTATTGTTGGCGGGGCAATAGGCCTTTTGGCAGCAAAGCCATATAAAGGTGCATGGATGGCTTCAGCAGCTGCTTTTGCTGGTGGGTGGGTTTTAAATATCCTTGGGCATTCAGTTTATGAAAAGAAAAAACCTGCTTTCGCTGATGATCCTTTATCTTTTGTTGCCGGACCAGTCTGGGATGCAAAACAACTGATAAATGTAATAAATAAAAAGGCGATTTCAGACTAATATGAGAGATTGGAATGAGGATAGCTTTGTTGACTTTATTAAAGGAGAAGAAGAATCTCTTGACTTATTCGGGGCTTATATAGAAGATAAAAAAGAACGAAAGAACCTTGAGGTAAATCTGGAAGAAATTTCTGAGAAGGTTATTAACCGGATTGATGAAAGTATGGTTGCTGATTTTGATTATAGTGACGAAAGTCTGGATGCAATTGAAGATATAATTGATAATGGCTTTAAAAGTACTGATGAAGATGTTGATCCTGATTTAATAGAAGACCTTATAATGGATCTTGGTTCATATCTGGGTTTAACCATCATCCATAACCTTGGTGGAGAATGGCGTTTCCGCTCTGATTTTATTCATTCCTCTATTTATTTTTCTACTGTTGAATCAGAATGTTTTCCTTTTCATCGAGTTGCTCGTAGGTTGCTAAATGGCAGAACTGAATCACTTCCTGATTTTTATTACTCATTAATTCAGGTATTGGGTGTTGAAGACTAATGAAAAGAGCCGTTTTTTTTGACAGAGATGGAACAATAAATGAAGAGGCTGGATATATCCGGGATCTTAATAATTTAAAGCTAATTAAAGGTGCTGCCGAAGCGATTGAAAAACTAAGAAAATCAGGCTTCCTGGCCGTTTTAATTACCAATCAGTCTGGCCCGGCAAGAGGTTATTATTCTGAAGAATGGGTAAAACAGTTAAATAACAGGGTACAGGAACTTCTTAATCAGGAAGGCGCAGAGCTTGATGCAATATATTATTGTCCACATCTTCCTGATGGCAGCGTTCCTGAATATACTTTTGAATGTGACTGCCGAAAACCTAATATCGGGTTATTTTTAAATGCAAAAAGTGATTTTGATATTGATCTAAATTCTTCATTTATGCTTGGTGATAAGGCTACAGATGTCGAGGCAGGCCATAATGCCGGTTGTAAAAGTATCCTTTTAAAAACAGGTTACGGGCAACAGGTTTTGGCCGGAAGTTATCAGACAGTACCTGATGCTAATTATATTGCTGATGATATAGTTGATGCTGCTGAATGGATATTAAAAAATAAATAAAAGGTACATTTCATGGAAAAAAAATGGTGGGGATGGGGCCTAAAAGATAAAATATATAATCTGGATAGCAAACCTGATTTTCTACCTTTTTTAAAAAAAAGCCTGGAATCTGATTTAAATAATGATTACCAGCCTGTACCTTTTGACGAAATAAATTTACCGGAAATAAAAATAAATAAAAAAATTATTACTCAGATAGAAAAAATTATCGGTAAAGAAAATGTTTGTACAGATAAATATGAACGGCTTACTCATGCTTATGGAAAGAGTTACAAAGATCTTGTAAGAATAAGGAAAGGTTTGATTCCTGTTTGTCATGACCTAATTATTTATCCTAAAACAGAGCAGGAAATTGTAAAAATTTTGGCAATTGCCGAAAAAAATAATCTAAAAATTATTCCGTTTGGCGGTGGTACAAGCGTTGTAGGTGGAGTTGAACATCAGTCTGAATCACCTTCGATCTGCCTTGATCTGACAAAAAATTTAAACCGATTACTTAATCTGGATAAAAAATCACACCTGGCAACTTTTCAGGCGGGTATTTTCGGCCCTGATCTGGAAAAAAGTTTAAATGAACGTGGTTATACCCTTTCTCATTATCCTCAGTCTTTTGAATTTTCAACATTAGGTGGTTGGGTTGCAGCCAGATCTGCTGGTCAACAGTCAACAAAATATGGAAAAATAGAAAAACTTGTCTCATCTTTAAATCTTGTTTCCCCAAAAGGAGAAATGCAAACCAGAAAACTCCCTGCTAAGGCTACGGGTCCTGATTTGAATCAAATAATTATTGGTTCTGAGGGAATTTATGGAATTATTACGGAAGTAACTGTAAAAATTCACCCCTTACCGGAAGTAAGAGATTACCGCGGTTATTTATTTGAATCTTTTAATGATGGAATAAAATTTATTAAAGAACTTATTCATGAAAAAGAATTATTTCCCGCTACAGTCAGATTATCGGATGAAGTAGAAACCAGGCTACTTTTTAAACTAAGTGATAAAAAACATTCTTTTATAAAAGATAAAGTAAATAATCTTGTAAAAACGTATATGAAGGAAGTTAAACATTTTTCCTTTGATAATATCTGTTTCTTATTACTTGGTTTTGAAGGCCTCAAAGAAAAAGTAAATTTTGATAATAATCAGGTTCATGATTTATTAAGACGTCATAAAGTAGTCTCACTTGGCAAAAGTATCGGTGAACGCTGGTATGAAACGAGATTTGATTTGCCCTACCTGAGAGATGCTCTTTTAGATAAGGGGGTTCTTGTTGATACTCTTGAAACATCAACTATCTGGTCAAATGTTGATAATTTATATAATTCTGTAAAAACCAGTCTGGAAAAGGGAATTACAGAAACAGATGCAAAGGGTTTTTCTGCCTGTCATATTTCTCATATCTATCCTGAAGGAGCTTCTCTGTATTATACTTTTGTCGCAAATCAAAAAATTGGAAATGAATTGGAGCAATGGCTGATTATAAAAAGAAAAGCAACTGATGCAATTGTCGAAAATTATGGCGCAATCAGCCATCATCATGGAATAGGCTCAGACCATACCCCATGGTTAAAATATGAAATAGGGGAAACCGGGATAAATATTTTAAAAGGAATAAAAGAAAAATTAGACCCGGCGAATGTGATGAACCCTCAAAATTTATTGGAATCCTGAATAAATTATTAATACTTATTTTATAATATTAATTTTTCTTTACCTTCATAAGTAGACAGCGAAATGATTTATAGTGTATTATTTTTATTTAAGATAATCTAAATAACCCCAAATTAACTTAACTTTTAATTCATTTTTTACTTTATTATATTTAGTTCTTTTATTTAAGAAAGTGAGGCTTTTCGATTTATTATGAATAGATTTAATGTTCTTTTACCTGCTTTATTTATCACACTTTTAACTGCTTCCTGTAATACCCAGAATAATGCTTCTCAAACAAACCAGACCTTAAAGCCTGTGTCAGCTACCAGTACGCCAGCTCCCAAACAATCTGAAAAACCTGCTCCAACTCCTGCTGCGACCCCTACACCCGTGCCTACTCCTGTTCCTACTCCAACCCCTTTACCTCCTGAACAAAGAGATTTTGAGGTTCAAGTATCCCTGGAAAATGGTACTTTACCAAGAATTTATGTTGATGATGGTGGAATACAGGATCTTCCTCTTAAAACAACATTAAAAGGAGGAAAGCATACTTTTACTATTTTTGAATTAGCAGGCAGATGTAAAATCTTTGCTGAAGTTGTTGTTAATGATGAACATACAACTTTTGACTATAAAAGAGCTCAGTGTCCATAATAACTACCGGTTAAATAAGGTATAAAATATTTTTGTTACTCCCGGTATTACCAGGTATTTTCCCTGGTATGCCTGGATTGAACAATAAAATATATAAATAAAATTTATCAGCAGGTGAGCAGAAAAAGCCAGCCCCCAGACAGCATTAAGAACAAATGTATCCGTTACTATGTTTCTTAGAAGGGTGTAAAACAAAATATAGGATAAAAGGATTACCAAACTGAAGGTATAAATGATTATGGCATGTCCTGCATGATATTTAACATAATAGTGTTTTTTCCAGAATTTAACAATTAAGAACAAACTCAAAAAAGGAAAATATGAAATAGCTGCAATAATATACTCATTATCAGCAGAAGGACTATTATTAAACATTAAAAAGCTAACCAGGCATTGAGATTAATTGCCTGATTGAATGAATTGATCTTTTAGCTGATAATCTTAACAAACCCCAGTCGCAATCTTTAAAGGCTTCAGTAACTAATATAACTTTTCCGGTAACAAATAATAATGTTTTATCGCCGTTATTTCTTTCTACCAGTAACTGTTCAATTAGTTCGTTAGTGCTATTACCTTCATCGTCCTGCAAATTATTTTCAAAGTCTGATACTGTATGGGAAAAAATAGCTGCCATCGTCTCACTGTTTATCTGATCTTCAGTGTTGGATCTACGTGAATCTCTGGCAAGCATTTTGCCTTCTTTATCAACAAGGAATGTTGTTTTAATACCCGGCATTTGTTCCATATTATCTAAAACTTTAACAATTTCACCGATAATTTTTGAATTCATAGAAGTGCCACTGTCTTCAAATTCAAGAATACCTTTGGAAAGTAAATTAGATAAGATGCTATAAGCTTTAAAATACGTGGTGCTACTCCATAAAATAACATCTTTTATATTTTTTGTGCCATCACATAACTTATAAACTTTTTCTTCTTCCTTAGTTAACTCCTGGTTTTTTAAAGACTTTTGTTTAAATTTTGTAATATTTCTGGGTATCTTATTTCTTAATTGGGTCCATGTATACATATTCTGATAAATCTCAACCAGCCAGTTGTAGGAAACAGGTAGTAGTGCTTCAGCACCTATATCAAATGGCTTATTAACTTTTAACTCATAGTTAGCTTTTTCAAGTTCAACAATTGAATATAAAGTTTCTCCTATTTGATGAGAACGAATATAAGTAATTACTTTATCCTGAACAATTCCTTTTTCCAGAAGAAATTTATCCATATGATAATCATCAATTTCTAACCTGTCAATTTCCGAAAATTTATCATTTGGAACTAAGTTTAAAGTTTTTATACAATCTTTTAAAGTTGAGGTTTGATTTGAAAAAGCATGAATTATTTGCCCGTCTTTCATCCAGACAATACTTTCAAACTCCTTTTCTTTTATTTCCAAAGCTCCAGTAATTTTTTTGGAAGAAAAAAGTTTTAAAATATTAGGCAGAGACTGGCCTGTCATAGTTGCTACAAATTCCAAGTTTATTCCTCCTGGTTCTATTTTCCCATAAATAGTATATTTTCAGCAGAATTAGAATCTAATTCTTTATTCCATTGAACCCATTCATCATCTTTTATTTTATCATCATCAATTTCGGATAGAGTTCCAATTCCGTTTTCATTTACACTGATTTTTTGATTTTCAATTATTTCAAGCCACTTATCTCTTGAAACTTCATAAGGCCCTGGAATTAATTTTACAGGTTTTTCTATCTCATGCACAGGTTTATTGATCACATTAGGTTTACTAATTTCATTATCAGCCTTTAGTTTTAACTCATCCAGATTTTTATTTAACTTCTGAAGATCATTTGTTGGTAATTGTATACCAACTGACCCGTTAAAAACAGAGATATCTGTTTTACTTTTTTCTGTTTCGACTTCAAAGGTAGTCCCCAGAACGGCTAATGTTACTGTTGTTCCCTGAACTGTAAATCTGTCTTTGCCATTATTTATTAAATTTGCCCATAATGTTCCAACAATCATTTTAAACAAGTTTCTCTTTTCATTTTTACTTTTTTTCATTACCAAAATTATATCTGTCTTCTCATTAAGGCGGATTCTGGAACCATCACTAAAAGTAATCTCTGCTCTTGATTTTATGCCTGTTTTTAAACGATCATTTATTTTTATTATTTTATTTTTTCCTATATTTTGCCAAAGCTTACCATTACTAAGGTACAATCCCCCCATAACTTTCGTTACTTTTGCATAGGATTTTGTTTCAATTTTAACTGTTTTTGAACTAACCTGGAGCTGTAAAAAAAATATCAATAAAAGTATTGAAATTAAAAAAGGTCGCTTTAATCTCATAAATATTTTTTGATTTCTTTGCATTCTTTATAAAAATATGATTCTGGTGTAAATTATAATTTACTACTACAGTCTTAACAATGCTTTTTTCAGAATCTTTTTATACAATAGCGTATATTAATAATATATACACATTTATCCTCACTGCATAGCTTGACAACAATTGAATTTAAGATATACTTTATCATTATCCAATGGGGGTATAGCTCAGCTGGTTAGAGCGCCTGACTCATAATCAGGATGTCATAGGTTCAAGTCCTATTACCCCCACCATGTTTTAATTCAAAAGTTTATGCAAAAATTATTAATTCACGAAAAATTTTATTGGAACCAATCGCTTGTTTTTGTTGCAGGTGTCGATGAAGTTGGCCGTGGTTGTCTTGCCGGACCTGTTATTGCTGCTGCTGCTATTCTTCCCAGAGATAAAAAATTACTAAAAAAACTGGAAAAAGTAAATGACTCAAAACAATTAAGCCATAAACAAAGAGAAGAATTATTTCCAGTAATTCAGGAAGTAGCAATTAGCTATGGTATTGGTATAGTCTCAGAAAAAATTATTGATGAAATAAATATTTTGCAGGCTTCTTTGCTGGCAATGAAAAAAGCATTAGAGAATTTAAGTGTAAGTAGCGATTATGTTTTAGTCGACGGTAACAAAAAAATACCTGGAATTGAATATCCTCAAACAGCAATTATAAAAGGAGATTCAGCAAGTCTTTCTATTGCAGCAGCATCTATAATTGCGAAAGTAACCAGAGATAAAATAATGGTAGAAATGGAGGAAAAATATCCTGGCTATTTTTTTGAGAAGCATAAAGGATATCCCACAAAACAGCATTTTGAGGCAATAAAAAAACAAGGTCTTACAGCCATACACAGACTTACATTTTGTAAAAATGTATCTCAGACTCAGCTTGAATTATTTTTTTGATTTAAAAAATTTTACTACGAATAACACAAATCTAACAAATCAACACCAATAAAAATTAGCTCTTCATTCGTGTATATTAGTATAATTTGTAGTTTTATATTTGTATAATCCGACCTTTGAATTCAGCAGGAAGATTATCTATATAAAAAGCGTCAATTAAATCCGAATAATTTTCCATAACCTTTTTTACTATCATCGTCATTGCTGAAGTTAGCTCTCCTGCTTTAAGAGTAAGCTCATTTTCCACAAGGGTGAATTTCTTTATTTTGCTTTCTGAAATCTCTGTCTCATTTATATTTTTTATTTCACTTTTAAATAAATTTATCACTTCAGGTTCATCAAGCATGTCTGCTATAGGTAAAGAATAACCGTTTTTATGTTCATACCAGGTTTTTAATTTTGAAATATCAGGAAAAATTAATGCTGAAATATATTCTTTTTCTTCACCAAATATTAAACAAAACCAAATAAAAATACTGGCATTTTCAACTTTCTGTTCTAAATAAGATGAATAAACTTTAGTTTTATCTTTTAAATAAAATATACTATCTATTCTTCCTAATATTTTTAAGCCATTTTCTGTAATCTGTCCAGAATCACCAGTTTTAAACCAAGAGCTACCAATAAAGGATTTAGTATTTTTTTCGGGGTCTTTATAATACCCATCCATCAAAGTTATTCCTTTGATACAAATTTCATTTTCAGCCCCAAGTAATTTTATTTCTGTACCGGGAATAGGAAATCCTGATGTATTCAGACTCCATTTGTCATTTTTTGAATTAACCGTTATATATTGAAGAGCCTCAGTCAAGCCCCAACCCTGTAAAAGAGGTACATTTTTATTTTTAAAGAACTCAATAACAGCATAGGGTGGACCAGATGAGGCAAATGCAAAATTAACATTTTCATGGAAAAATAATGATTCAAGCTCTGGGTTTTCATTAATATTATGTATTAACTCCTGAAAAATTTTTGCAGAGCCGAAGTAAACAGTTGGTTTTAATATTTTTAGACTTTCAGGTAAAGCTTCTATTCCTGGTGTTCGATCAAGAGCCAGACATGCCCCAGAATAGAGCGAAGCAAATTTTTCAACAATACCAAGGCTTTGGTGCCAGGGAAAGTATGATAAGATAATATCATCTTCAGTAATATTCCATACCTGACTTAGAGCTTTTTGCTGTCCCAGTACATTTTTATGGGTAAGAGGAACTCCTTTTGAGATGCCGGTTGTACCACCTGAAGTATATATTAGTAAGCAAATGTCTTCACTTTTTACATCTTCCAAGCGTTCAAAAAATAATGACTCATTATTATTATTGTACAAAAGACTAAAATCAAATATCCTGCTTGATTCAAGATATTTATCTGGATAATCAAGCATAAAATATTTTTCAATACTTCCGGTAGCCATTGTTGAGAGGATCTTTTCGAGTTGATTATCATCTGAAACTATCACAAATCTTGGATCTGAGTGGGAGATTACATATTCTATTTGTTTGGGGTAATAACCTGAAAAAAGAGGAACATAAATACCTCCGATACTCATACATGCCAGCTCAAATGCCAAAACATCAATTTCATCAT
>CAYRDV010000103.1:0-16324 GCA_964422885.1 uncultured Candidatus Sericytochromatia bacterium | reverse complement strand
CTATAGTTCCTATATTTACATGTGGCTTGTTTCTTTGAAATTTCTCTCTTGCCATTCTATTTTCCTCTCTAAATTAAACTTTAGCTTCTTTATGTGTCTGAATTATTGCTTCAGCAATATTTTTAGGAACTTCCATATATTTAGAAAATTCCATTGTAAATGTTCCTCTACCTTGAGTCATAGATCTTAAATCTGTTGCATATCCGAACATTTCTGAAAGCGGAACAAGGCAGTTAATCATCTGTAAATGACCGGCAGGATCTGGAGACATGCCCTCAAGTATACCTCTTCTTCTTCCCTGAAGATCACCGATAACATCTCCCATATTTGGTTCAGGAACCACTACTTCAACCTTCATAACTGGTTCAAGAAGTGCTGGTTTTGCTTTATGCACACCATCTTTGAAAGCCATGGAGCCAGCAATCTGGAAAGCCATATCAGATGAATCAACATCATGGAATGAACCATGAAATAATGTAACTTTAAAATCGATTACCGGATAACCTGCAATAACCCCACCAGCAGCGGCTTCCTTGATTCCTTTATCAACAGAAGGGATATATTCTTTAGGAATAACACCACCAACAATCTTGTTCACAAACTCATAACCCTTACCAGCTTCATTTGGTTCAAGCTTGATTACGACATGTCCGTACTGACCTCTACCACCACTCTGTCTGACAAATTTTCCTTCGATTGAATCAATAGTTTTTGTAACTGTTTCGCGGTAAGAAACCTGAGGCTTACCCACATTTGCTTCAACTTTAAACTCTCTCAATAATCTATCTACAATTATTTCTAAGTGAAGCTCGCCCATTCCGGCTATGATTGTCTGATTTGTTTCATGATCCTGAGAAACTCTGAATGAAGGATCTTCATCCGCCAGCCTACCCAGAGCCATACCAAGCTTATCCTGATCTGCTTTTGTTTTTGGTTCAATAGCAACATTAATAACAGGTTCTGGAAAGACAATAGATTCAAGCAATACAGGATGCGCTTCATCACATAATGAGTCACCGGTTGTAGTATCTTTCAGGCCAATAGCTGCAGCTATATCACCAGCTCTGACTTCATCTATCTCAATTCTATTGTCTGCTCTCATCTGGACAAGTCTTGAGATTCTTTCTTTTTTGTCTTTGGTAACATTGGTAACATAAGAACCAGCTTTTAATGTTCCAGAGTAAACTCTAATAAATGTAAGCCTTCCAATAAACGGATCACTTAAAATTTTAAAGGCCAGCGCTGAGAAAGGCTCATTATCATCAGCATGTCTTGGTTCTTCTTCCTGAGTGTCAGGGTTAATTGCTTTGATAGCAGGAACATCTACAGGTGAAGGCATTAGCCTTAAAACATTGTCAAGTAACAATTGAACACCTTTATTTTTGAAAGCAGTTCCGCAGGTCATTGGGATGATTTTACAATCAATAGTACCTTTTCTTATTGCATGAATAATTTCGTCATTACTTAGTTCATTTGTTTCCAGATACTTTTCCATTAATTCGTCACCACCAACATCAGCAGCAGCTTCCATTAATTTTTCTCTGTATTCAGCAGCTTCATCTTTTAAATCTTCAGGAATATCAGTTTCTTCAATCTCAGTACCTTTATCATTTTTGTAGACATAAGCCTTCATATCTATTAAATCAACAATTCCCTTAAAGTTTTCTTCGTTTCCAATTGGTAACTGGATAATAACAGGGTACATATTCAGTTTTGATTTTACCTGTTCAACAACTCTTAAAAAATTTGCCCCGACTCTATCCATTTTATTTACAAAAGCCATTCTTGGTACCTGATAACGGTTAGCTTGTCTGGATACAGTTTCTGACTGAGGCTGAACCCCGCCAACTGCACAGAAAACAAAAACCATACCATCTAAAACTCTTAAAGAACGCTCTACTTCGATAGTAAAGTCCACGTGACCTGGTGTATCTATAATGTTAATCCGATGTTCTTTCCAATCACAGGAGATAGCAGCTGAAGTAATAGTGATACCTCTTTCCTGTTCCTGGACCATATAATCTGTAGTTGCAGCGCCTTCATGAACTTCACCGATTTTGTGAATTGCCCCTGCGTAATATAAAATTCTTTCCGTAGTAGTGGTTTTACCAGCATCAATATGAGCGGCAATCCCTATATTTCTAACTTTATTAAGTTCAATTTTCCTAGCCATACTAAAAACAACACCTCAAATGAGTTCTAATAACTGTAATGTGCAAAAGCTCTGTTTGCTTCTGCCATTTTATGAGTATCTTCCTTCTTTTTAACAGAAGCCCCTACTCCATTAGCTGCGTCAACCAATTCTGTTGCTAATTTATCAATCATTGATTTTCCACTTCTTTTTCTTGCATTGGCAATTAACCAGCGCATTGCTAATGCAACTCCTCTTTCACCTTTAACCTCTGAAGGAACCTGATAGGTAGCACCACCAACTCTTCTTGGTTTTACTTCTATCAAAGGGGTTACATTTTTCAGAGCCTGCTGAAATGTTTCTATCGGCTCCTTTTTTAATTTTTCAGCAGCAGCTTCCAGCCCATTATAGAAAATAGCTTCCGCTACTGTCTTTTTACCCCTGGTCATCAGGTTATTAATAAACTTTGCTACTATTACATTGTTGTAAATCGGATCTGGTTTTGGAGATCTGCGAAATACTTTTCCTCTTCTTGGCATAATTAAATTTCCTTAGCTTATCCTAAACATTCTATTTTATTATAATACCTCGAAGCTCTGCTTCGGGGTTAATACAAACAGGGGCCCCACCTTGTAGGGGAGTTATTTTTTCTTTGCTGGTGCAGCAGCAGCGCCCTTTTTAGGACGTTTTGCTCCATATTTGGATCTGCTCTGATTTCTGTCTTTAACACCGGCTGTATCAAGTTTTCCTCTGATAATATGGTATCTGACACCAGGTAAATCCTTAACACGACCACCTCTGATTAATACAACAGAGTGCTCCTGTAAGTTATGTCCAATACCAGGGATATATGCTGTTACTTCTATTCCGTTTGTTAAGCGCACCCTCGCAACTTTTCTCAGTGCAGAATTAGGTTTTTTAGGAGTAGTTGTATAAACCCTGGTACAAACACCTCTTTTCTGCGGGCAATTTTTCAAAGCAGGAGACTTAGTTTTTGTTAAAACTTTATTTCTTTCTTTTCTTAATAATTGGTTAATCGTAGGCAATTTGTTCACCTCTAACTAAAAATACTCTTTCTTAAATGTTACAAAAATCAGGCTTTACAGGCTGATACTAGTTTTTAGCAATAATGTCACCAAAAATAGCTTGGAATATCTATAATACCCCTATCCAAAGTCGGATGTCAAGCTGATTTAACACTTATTTGCGCAAAAGTTTACCGAAGTTTAACCTAAACTTAATCTGGTGATTTTTGCACAGAATGACATTGTAAGTTCTTTTATGTAGAATCAGATATTATCTGTTACAAAAATTCATGATAATGTTTTTATTTTTTTTTCATAATATAATTGTCTTGAAAAGTATTTTAGATTAGGAATTATTAAAAATCAGGCATAATTAAAGTTATAAATCTACATTATTATTAATAAAACTTAAAAAGAATGAAATTACAATTATAAAGTGAGAGGTGAGGCCATAAACTTCGTTTATTAGTGAGGCCACTTCGTTAAGTGAGGGAGAAGGAAGAAAAAAATGTTCTTTTCACTTCCTCCTCACAGGCAAGCTTGCTTGCTGCCTCACTTCCTCCTCACTTTTCACTTCTTTATATAAAGGTATAAAAATGAGTTATTACGAAACAGCTTTAAAACTTTTTAAATCCTCAAAATATGAAAGAGCAGCAAAGGCTTTTCAGAAAGCAGTTGACAAGAAATCAGACACCTATAAATCATTAGCTGGTCTAGGTGAATCAATGGCCAAGATAGGTGATTTAAAAAAACAGGAAGAAGTTTCGGTCATTGCGTCAAAAATGGCTTCAACACAGGCCAGATATGATTTCCTATGTAAAAATTATGCTGATTTTTATAGTGATATTGAAGAATATACAAGAGCAATTGAATATTATGAAAAGGCAATTCAGTACAATCGAAATTACTTTACTGCCTATAATAATATGGCAATGGTTTATTACAATCTTAAAGAGTATGAAAAAGCAATCGAATATTGCATTATGGCCTTAAGGCTAAATCCAAGGGATGATGTTTCATATAATGCTCTTGGCATTATTTATTCAGAAATAGGTGAATATGAAAAAGCAGTTGAATGTTATCGGAAAATGATTTTATTAAACCCAAAAGATGAATATCCGTATAATGGCCTGGGAAATATTTATAATAAACTGGGAGATTATGAAAACGCTATCCAATATTATAAAAAAGCAATCGAAATAAATTCCAAATTTGAATATCCATATAATGGACTTGGTTCAATATATTACAAGCATCTTAAAGATTATGCAAAAGCAATAGAGTATTACAAAAAAGCAATAAAAGTCAAACCAACTTATGAATATCCTTTCTTAAACCTTGGTAATATCTACAGGTTAAAACAGGATTATAAAAATGCTATCAATTATTATAAAAAATATCTGGCTTTGGATAATAATAGTGAGGAATGTTATTTTAACCTGGCATCAATATTTTTCTACCAGAAAGAATATCAGAGTGCGCTGGAACATTACAAAAAAGCATTAAAAATTAATCCTAAAAATGAAGAGATATATGTAAATTTAGGTAAAATTTACCAAACTATTGGTAAAAAAGAAAAATCAATTCAAATATTTAAAAGAGCAATTAAAATAAGTCCTGATAACCCATATCTTTATAATGATCTGGCAGAAGTATACAATGAAACAAAGAATCAAAAAGAAGCCATAAATTGCTATAAAAAAGCGATTAATATTTTTAAAGCCAAAGAAGATGAAAAGGAAAATGAGGTTATAGTAAAGCCTGCTGGTCCAGTTGCTGCAAGTATGGATAGGTAAAAAATATCTTAAGAAACTCTCCCCAACCCTCTCTTAGTAAGAGAGGGGGTTAAAATTTACCAAAATGTGGAATGATAAAACAATTGGTAATGTGCCTGAGATTAAATTTAAATGCATTATTAAAATTGTGGTGTTTTATCATTCCAGGTTCTCTGATACCGATTATTTATCACGGTAAACTCGGTGGTCAATAAGATAAAGAAGTCCGAGGAAAGAATATTCACCAGTGTTCATCATTTAATATGTAGTATCCGTGATTCAGATTTTCTTCAATTGACCATTTGAGTCCTTCGTTATCAATAAATGGTTTGTAACCAACTGTGGGTGCTAAAACTAATATTATAAGTTTAAGCTTTTGAATAGAATAATAGAACTCATTATTAGTTGTTTTAGTATCCACATCTTAGGTCAATTCTTTAACTCCCTTCCTTTGGTAAAGGAAGGGCTGGGGATGGATTTGAAAAAAATATTTACCAGGGGATTTGTTTCCGGTCACGGAAAAACAGGCCCCGTGGACCATCATCAGGTAAAGTTGCCAGCCAAACCGCAGTATCAGCACCCTGTTCAACTGAACGGGTAGCATTTTTTCCACCCATATCAGTTTTAACCCAACCAGGACACATTGTATTTACAATAATATTTGTTCCTTTTAATTCTGCAGACATAATACGGGTAAGTGCATTCAGGCTTACCTTTGAAAGCCTATATCCGGGAGAAGTACCATTCATATCAGATAACTGCCCCATTCCACTGGACATATTTACTATTCGCCCAAAATTATTATGCATCATTAAGGGAAGTAGTGACTGACAAAGAAGCAATGGGCCATAAACATTTATTTCCATTGTACTTCTCAAAGTATTTAGATCTGCCCGGAAAACACTTCTGTCTTCACCATGAGGATCAAGATAGACACCAGCATTATTAACCAGAATATCTAATCTTCCATATTCTTTTTCAATAAATCTGGCAAAAGCATCGATACTATCTGAATCAGTAACATCAAGCTGATGAAATCTTACATCAAAACCATGATTGATAAGTTCATTACAGGCAGCCTGACCTTTGGAAACATCCCTGGCTGTTAATATGACATGAATGTTTTTATGGGCAAGTTGCCTGCAAATTTCCAAACCTATTCCCCGGTTTGCTCCGGTAACAACAGCAATATTTTTATTCATAAATTATTATTTACTTAACCACCACTAAGACCCGCGCCACCGCCACCATTTGAATCACCGGCTCCACCAGCAGCAGCCCCCTGGATACCAACGACCTGGCCTTTATCGTCTCCAGATAGACTCTTAAGACCTTTAAGAACTTCAGCCAGAAGCTTACGGGCAGCCGCAGCCTTTTTCTTGGCTTCCTGTGCCTGTTCCTGAGCTTCACGAAGTTTATCAAGCTGTTGCAGGAAAAACTGTAAAGCAGCATTACCAAGGTTAAATAACAATAATGACTGGTTAAATGCACCTGGTCTCTCACCACCTGGTTTCTTTTTTGCTCCACCAATCTGGTTTTCAGGATCATCAGGGTTATTTATTGCATTTTGAGTATTTGCATTTACCCCGGCGCCAACAGCCGTTCTATTTTTTTCATCCAGTTCGTTAAAGACCTTCTTGGCTGATTTAGGATCAAGCTCTGATAACTGATCAAGAGTTTCCTGCTCATTCTCAACACCTGTGTTTTGAATTATGCCAGCAGCATCTTCTGCACTAATAGTTCCTTGCTTAAGGGCATTATTTATAATGTATGCCCGATCGCTACTATCAATAATTTGCTCTCCTTCACTATTTGTACTATTCAGAATCTGAGCCGCTTTTTCTTCACCAAGCTGATGTAATACCTGACCAGCAAGACCCTGAAGTTCCGGTGTACGTTCTAATGCCTGTAACACACGTGCAGCTTCGGCAGGCTCAAGCTGTTTAACAAGATCAGTAAGCTTTGAACCATCTTTTCCAAATACTGAACCAAATTTGTCCCCAAAAGATTCGGATAACTCGTATTTACCATCTTTATTTTTCTGGATAAGACCTAATTCCTGAAGCTGTTTAGCGTCAAATTCACCATATGAAGTGATCTGATTGCTTAAGATATTGGCTCCCTGCTTATCACCAACACTGTCAAGAACATCTTCTGATAATAGAGCTCTTTTTGCTTTCTCTTCCTGAGAACCAGACACACTCTTGTCGCCTTTTATAGATTCTGTGGCTTCTCTGGTTAATAATGCTTTTCGATCTTTATCCTGAACTGCGTTCAAAATCTCGGAGGCAGTATTAGTACCATTTAAAGCATCTTGTTGAGCTATTTTTCCAAGAACCTCTCCAGCTGTTTTTGTATCTAATGTTGATAAGATATTACTTGCCTGTTCCTTACTTAGCTTAGTACCAAATCTGTCAGCCCGTACACCTTCTGATAAGATATCAGCTGCCACTTTTGAATCACCACTCTTTACAAGCTCATTAATAACAGAAGTCTGGAATGATGTATCCCCGGTTGTGTACTTTACAAGTCCACTCTTACCAAGAGCGGCACCAAGCAAGCCATCTCTGTTGGCACCTTCATCATCAAGTTTTTTGAGTAATTTTGCAGCATCCTGAGGACTGAGAGCACTTAATGTTTTCGCCAGTTCGTCACTCTTATTACCTCTTGATAACGAATCACCTATTCCTGAAAATATATCTGAGACTCCTGAAGCAACATCTCTGAACGCACTTCCCTCAGAACCGGCTTTTTGAACTAAAGCGATTGCAGTCTGAGCAGCTATAGTCTGAGGTAAGAAAAGTGCGCTTCCCAAACCAAGTTTATCCACCATTTGCCCAGTACCTTCACTTATTGATTCATTGACACCCTGTAAACCCTTTTCAAATTTCTGCCCGGCAGTATCTCCACTTTCATCTGATATAAGAGTTTTTCTACCCTTAACATTATCTGAATTTACTGTTTTGAAGTTTTTTGATTCTTCTTTCAAAGCATCTAATGTGTTATTAAGAGCCTTAGCTTTCTCAACTTCTTTAGAGTCTGAGCTTTCAAGACCCTTAGCATTCTTTTGTCTCAGAATATTCAAAGCTTCCTGGTTTACAGTTCCGTCATCCCTGATAACAGGCCCAACAGTAACGGTTATTTTCTTATTAGAATCCTGAGGATCTTGAACTTCTTTAGTCTGTTTAGTTTCCTTAAGTAATTTTAATGCTTTTTCTACTTCATTTTTATCATTTCCAAGGGAATTACCTACAACTGCATCTACTTTCTTAAGAGATTCAGTATCATTGGTAAGAACACCTTTTTTATTATCTTTATCTTTAAGTTTTGAATTTTCTATTACTCTACTTGTATAAATGCTATCTAAATCTACCTTTACAAAATCGGAAAGCTTAATGTTTTTGGGTTCTCTATTACTTATACCATTTGAAGCATCAGAAAATTCTTTCTCATATAAAGCCTTTCCTTCTTTAAAAGTTTTTTGATATTCTTTATACTTGTTTTCATTGAAAGTTCCATCCTGATTAATAACTCCAATTTCCTTAAGCTGACGTCTTATTGCCTCATCATTATTATTACGGTTATTGGCATCCTGTTCTGCTTTTATTAAACCCTGAGCATTTGGAGCATCCTTTTTCCTCACATCATTATCAGTCTGCTCAATAGTAGTAGTCTTTTTCGGCTTACTAAGGTTTCCTGTCACTTCTAACTCAACTGGATTCTCTTTTCCTTTATTTTTATCCTTTACTTCCTGTTTTAATCTATCAATTTCAGATTCCAATGCACTCTTCGCTTGGCCTGTTGTTTTTTCATTACTAAAACCAGCATTAATGAGGGTATTTATATCCTTATTATCAATTTTATTATCTGCACTAACAACTGAGGAAACAATTTTCTTTAATTCCTCACCTTTAATACCAGCTTCACCAAGAACTTCTTTATCTCTGGTATCCAATACACCATATTGAAGAACTGCTTTGGTAAATAGTTCTTTATTAGTATCAGAGCTATTTAACTCAAGAAGTCTTACTTTTTCTTTTGCCTGGTCTAATTTTCCCTGCAATACTTCAGAGGTTATTTCAGGAACCTTTTCTCCATCCCTTTTAAAGATATTACTTAGTGTTTCCTGATCTTTTGAACTAATTGCTATACCGTTTCTAAATTGTACTGCTATACGTTCAAGTGTATTAGATTCTACCTTTGCATTATCCAATTGCTGTTCAAAAGCCTTAGCCTCTTTATCATCACGAGTAAAAGTGAATTTTACTTTCTCAACATCTTTTCCTTGATCATCTTTTTCTATTACTTTTTCAGCCTTACCTAAGCCTAAACTGGCAAGCAACAGTTTTTCCTTGTCATCAAACTTTCCATCCTGAACAATTGAAGAAAGTAACCTTTCCTTTTCTTCTTTGGAACCAGTAAACTGACCAGTAGTTTCAGGCACAGGAGGTTTATCACCTGTTTTTTGAGGAGGTACAGGTGGCTTGTCTAATTTTGCCAGCCCAACCTGCTCCAATGCTTTAAGTGTCTGCTCACGATCATCTCCACTGACCTGAGAAGCAAGGAACCTTTGTTTTTCAGCATCACTGGCATTATCATAGACTTCTTTTGCTTTTGCCGGCTCAATATTCTGTTTTGCCTCTTTGCTCAGACTTCCAAATACTCTAAGACGAGAATCCTCTGCTCCGCCATCATCGCCAAAAAGTCCAAATGTTAGTTTGTTAAGAAGGCTTCTCTTACCAACACCATCATCTCCAACAAGGCCAAATGTCAGCTTGTTAATGAAACTTGGGCCTTCAATATTATCAAAGATCGCTTTTTGCTGATCTGCCTTTAGTTTTGATAATACTTCGGAACCTTTGGCATTTTCCCTGTTACCAAGCAACTTGGCAGCATCTGCTGCTGAAAGACCAATATCAGCATCTTCAGCACTTAATGTTCTTTTCAGCTCGTCTCCAGCCTTGTTTGTGCCTTTAGCTTCCGCTTTCTTATTACCTGCCTCCAAACCATCGGAAATAATACGAGTCTGCTCTTGTGCATTAAATCCGCCAAACAAGGAGGCACGTACTTTTTGGTTATCCACATTTTTTAGTATATCTGCAGCAACAGCAGCTCCAGTTAATGCAAATTCGGCTTCACCATATACGTTTCTGGTACCACCTCTACCATCATCTTCTGAACCAACAACAGTTTTCTTCTTAACTTTTGTATCACCTTCAAGGTTAACCAATGCTCTAAGAACTTCTCTGGCTTCATTGTTTGAAAAAGCAGTAAAGAGACGGTCTGCAGCAAAATCAGAATCAAATACTCCTTTTGATACTCCGGCTTTTAGAATTTCTGCCTGAGTAACAGTATCACCTATCGCTTTGAGGTATTCAGACTGTTCACGTTTACTGCCAAGTGATTTTATAACATAGGCAGCAAGCTCAGAACCAGATGTGACATTTCCACTTTTGTCCGTAAAAGCTTTTTCATTTTTGCTATCTTTGACGAGACTATCTATATTACTTATAAGGTCTTTACCAGTTCTCTCTTTATAAGCACTGTTGATATTCTGTAACTCTTTAATATCATCTTCTGAAAGAGCCTCAGAACCATTAATTTTAGTTATTAATTTATTTTCTTTGTCCGCAGTAGCAAGAACTTCTTCAAGATTACGCGCTTTTTCTACTTTAGGTTTATCCACGGTCTGAACAGGCACAGGTGGCTTATCACCATCTTTTTGTGTAGGAGCAGCATCTATTTTTGCTTCCTTAATCAATTTATTTGCCTGCTTCAGCTTGGCATCAGCTTCAGATACATCATCTGTTTTTGCAGCTTCAGATATTAATGTTGAAGCATCAAGTTTTTTACCTGCTTTTTCCAGCAAATCAGTTTGTTTCTTATCAAGACCACTTTCAACTGTTTTCTTGGTAAGATCTTCACCAGTAAGAGCCTTGTATTTGACAAGCAAATCCTTTTCTTCTTTTGTAAGGTTTCTGTCATCTTTATCAGTAACAGCTTTTCCAATATCTTTTTTGCCAATATCAGCCTCTATAATACTTGAAACTTTCTTTGCCGTATCTGTTATTTTTTCACCCGAAAGCTGTTCAAATTTCTGAACCTTTGCTTTTTCTTCATCTGTTAACTTCTCACCTTTTATTGCTTTCTCAAATACTGGGACATTATCTTTAAGTAGTTTTGCCGCTTCATTAAGATTTGCTGCCTTAGTACCTGTTCCCTTCTTTGCAGTATCTTCCAGTTCGCTGGCTCTTTTTTGAATACCATCTTGTAGATTTAGAGTTATTTTTTGACCTGTAAGGTTTTCAAACTTCTCAACTTTGGCTTTATCTTCACCTGATAGCTTTTCACCTTTGAACGCTTTCTCAAATACAGCTTTATTTTCATTAAAAAACTTTGCAGCTTCACCATTTTTTAACAGTTTTGCAGCTTCTTTAAAATTATTAGCATCAGTAATTAATGAAGTTACATTTTGCGCTTCTTTTCTATTAACAGCACCAATATCACCTTTAGCAGTATTTTCGTGCTCATTAACTTTTTTACCAAGATCATTTTTTGCAATATCAGTTACTTTTTCTCCAGTAAGTTTTTCATACGTCTCAACCTTAGTTTTTTCATCAACGGATAGAGTTTCTCCCTTGGCAGCTTTTTCAAATACGGCAGCATCGTTTTTAAGAAGTATTGCAGCTTCCCGAAGTTTGCTTCCTTCAGCAGTATCTTTTACGGCAGTGCCTTTTTTCTGATTTGCTGCACTTTCAAGTTCGGTGACTCTTTTATCAAGACCAGATTTTATAGTATCAGATACTTTTTCTCCAGTAAGCTTTTCGTACTTCTCGACCTTAGCTTTTTCATCACCTGATAGAGTTTGACCCTTAGCAGCTTTTTCAAATACAGGGGCATTATCCTTAAGAAGTTTTGCGGCTTCAGTCAGATCTTTAGCTTCCTGTTTTAAAGTACCTATTCTCTGATTTGACAGGTTTTCAGCTTTTTCAACTTTACTATCAGCCTTGTTGTTTAATTCACTGGCTTTTTTATCAACGCCACCTTTCAGGCTATCTTTGGTTACTGTTTCACCTGTAAGTGTTTGATACTTCTCAATCTTGGTTTTTTCCTCAGGTAATAAATCTTTGAGTTCTTTACCTTCGGAAACTTTTTTAAATAACTCAACATTATCCTTAAGAAGTTTTGAAGCTTCTTTCAGATTTTTGGCTTCTTTTACCAGTTTTTCAATTTTTACTATCTTATTTGTATCAAATTTAGATATATTTTCCAGACTATTACGAATATCCTTAAAGCTATCTTTTGTTATATCTTCTTTTTTTACTTCTCCGCCAGTTAAACTCTCAATTTTACCTTTAATTGCATTTAGCTGTTCTTTTTCTAATTTTGAAATCTTTCCTGATTTTTCTTTGTCAAGCAAATCTTCAAGACTGGTTTTACCTGACTCCTTATCAAAAAGTTTTGCAGCATCTCTAAAACGTTTTGCTTCATTACCTAAAACTTCGGTAAGAATTCCAGAATTTTCAGTTATTTTTGCTGATTTTTTTGTTTCCAGTTCTGTAGGAGCAATCTTATTATCCTTATTAAAGGTTTCAGCAAACTTATCCTGAATTACCTTTCTGGAAATAAGGCCTTCTCCCTGTCCAAGATTTCTTGCCTGTTGATCAATGTTTTCTAAATCAGATACTTCACTGGAACTAAGCTGAGCATTCTTATCATTAGCTTTTCTAAGAAGTTCTTTGTTTTTTGGATCCTCTACTAATTTCTTTAATTCTTTTGCCTTTTCTTCAGGTGAAAGGTTTTTATCGCCACCAACTTCACTAACTGAAGCACCCTTACTGGTAAGTTTCGCTGAAGCAGTACCAGTTAATGTTTTAATGTTTCTGGCAATACCCAGAACCTGCTTTTTCTGATCGCTATCCAGGTTTTCAAAGCCACCAGCCTTATTAATTATTTCTAGGGCCTGCTCTTCCAGTCGCTTGGCCCGATTTTTTCTTTTCTCATCTTCAGCTTTTTCAGCCTCATCTAAGGCTTTTTTTATTGCTTCCTGTTGTGCCTTTGTAGTGTTACCACCAAGATTTTTTGCAATTAAATCATTCAGATTTGCAGCAGTCAAATCATTACCAGTAATATTTTTGAAAGATGATGCAATATTCTGGAAAGTTCTACGAAAATTAGCAAATCGTTCAAATGCATCCGCAAGCTCAGGGTTCCTTTCTCTTAAAGCTCTAAGTGAATCTGGATCTCCATTTAGTAAAGCTCCGGCTCTTATACGGCCTTCCTCAAGTTGTTGATTAGCACTAGTTGTAGATCCTATGAAATCTTTATCAAGTTGGTGCGACTCTGAAACACCATCAGTTTCTCTATCTGCAACATACTTAACAATACGCTCACGAACAGCCCTTTCAAAATCTTCCCCTGATGCTTCCCTTCCTTGATTTTGAAATTCCTGCGCTACCTTTTGTCGGGCAGTAGTTCTTTCATCATCAGTTGCACCAGCGAATCTGGTATTTTCCAGCTCAGTAGCAGCTTGTTGTGTAGCAGCTATTTCATTCCTTATTTCAGTTGCTGTTATTCCAAAAAAGGCTAATGAAGCACCTTCACCAATTTGATCCAAAAATTGGGCAAATTCTTCAGTATTTTTATTTTGAAGCTGAGTTTCTTTTTCTGCAGCAGCCCGTTCTTCAGTTTCAGTAGCAGTAAGTGTTGCATCTGAACTATTTACTCTTTCCAAAGCAGTTTCAACCCTAACAGTTGCAGTTTGTAAAGCAGTCAACTTTTGAGTTAAAGCATCATTAAGATCAATAGCACCTGCATTACTTTCTCCGGTTCCGTCACCAACAAACAGATCTTGGTTAGCTGCCAATAAACTAGCCGCGGCTTCTCGTGCTCTTTCTACTACCTCAGGATCATTTGATCTAAAGTCTCTCTGTATTTCTTGTAAATCCCTACTTATTTCCTCAAGACGAGCCCTGTTTTCAGGGTTAAGTAATACATTATCCTTATTAGCTAGAATAAAATTATCTAAATCTGTTATTGTTACAGCCAAATCTCCAGTAGCTAAAGCTAACTCTCTTGTATTAGCTCCTACTATCAGCCTCTGTTCTACTGATCTAAGATTAGTTAAGCGATCATTAGCTACTCTTAATTCACCACCATTTCCATCAATTCCCTGAATAGTTGTAATAGTAGTGTTAGCAGCATCAAGATCCTGTCTAGCTTTTTGTACAGCTGGATCAATATTAGCGGTTGTGACAGCACTATCAACTAACCCTTTAAGGTTATGAAGACCATTTAGATCCTTATTAATATTTAAACTTTTTCCTGTAAGTTGTTTATATTCTTCTTGTAAAGCCTGTGCTTTTTTGAAATTTTCACCTTCAGGTCCTTCTCTCTTAGCCTGAGCAAAAATCTCTCTAACTTCAGGAGAATCTAATCTAGCTTTAAACTCCTCAAGTTTTGTTACACCAGCCAAAGTCTGCTCAGCAGTACTCTTTAATTGTTTTGCAGCATCCAGTTGATCCTGAAGGTCTGCTACCTTTGTTTCAGCAGCTCCCAAAAGGGCAGTTCTTACACCCTGGCTATTAGTACGGTATAACTCATAAAGATGACTCAAATCATCTGTAGAACCTTGAGCAGCCCGAGATGGTGGATTACTAGAGTCACTACTTTCACTTCCTGAAGTTCTATTGCCATCTTTTCCCTGTAGATTTCTAGTAGTATAAGTTTGTAGTCTAGCCAGATCCTCACTAGAAAGTCCTGGAGTAGTTGTAGGCTCACTACTACTACCAGTTAGTACCGGTGGAGGCGGAATAGAAGGTTTATCACCAACAGTAGTAGGAGGTGGTGGAGGCACACCATCTGAACCTTGAACAGGCGGTGGCGGTGGGAGATCACCACTACCACTTAGTTCCGGAGGTGGAGGTGGAACACTAGTTTTATCGTCAACAGGTGGTGGAGGTGGAACAATTGGATTTGTCTGCTGAGAAATTATATCTGAAAAATAATCTTCATAATAATTATCAATATATCCTTCTTTAGCAAATAAAACCTTGTCATATACATCAAAGCTACTTTTTTCTGCTTTACTAAGTTCTGTTTTTGCTTTAAGAACATCCTTGGAAAATTCATCAACAGCTGCATCAGAACCCAAAACATCCTTTAATAACACTTTATTATTTTGCAAAAATTGTTCTGTTATTGCCTGATCTTTTGCTGGATCACCAGTTCTTACACTATTAATTTGTGATTTTAAATCCTTTATCTGCTGAATCTTTGTAGAATCAAGACCCTTCTGATTTGCAATATCTTCAAGACTAGAAAGTCGAGTATCTAGTTTTGCATAAGCGTTATTAGCGACAGCCTCACTAACATCAAACTGCTGATATTCTACTCTTTCTTTTAGATCAAGTTTTCGTCCTGTCTGAGTTTCATAATCAGTTTTTAATTTATTAAATTGTGTAACTTCATCAGAATTCAGTACCTTAGCCAGTTCAGTTGGATTATTATAATCAACCTTAGATTGTCTTACTTTATCAAGTAAACCTATATTTCCAGTATCACTAAATTCAGCAGCAACCCTTTTTGATTCATCTATAGCTGTATCAGTTGTAGCGGATTGAGTTTTTGCCTTATCATTTATAACCTGACCAGCAGCCTCATTTACTTTAAATTCAGTACCAGTGAGAGCCTCATATTCCTTCTTGATTGCATCCAACTGTGCCTTTTCAGTCTCATCAAGCTGAGGAGCTCCGGTTGTACCTGCATTAGCAGCCTTAAGGATCAGATCTCCATTTTTAGTTACCAATGAGCTGGCACGACTTTGAAGCTCAACTAGATTCAAAGCTTTACCATTAAGCTTCTTATATTCTTCCTGAATTTGATTCAGAGCCTTTATATCATCCTCAGTGAGAGCATCACCTTTACCAGCTTTTCTAAGCAGAGTCTGATTATCAAGCAGAAGATTATTACTCTTTTCCTCTGTACTAAGTACTTTACTTAAGCCTAATCTTGTATTGTCATCCAGTACATCCCCATGACCCTGATTGGCAAGTTCTCTTTGAATAGCTCCAGCTTCATTTGCAACTATCCGGGAAACAAGTTTACCAACGTCATCCTTTGAAAGTACACCTGCCTCAACTCCTTTTGAAAGGATCTGTGCCTGATCTTTAACACTATCAACCTGGGCAAGAAGAAATGAGGCGTACAAATCATCATCTCTGCCAATTCCCAAAAATCCACCGGAAGATTGGACATTTTTCGTCTCACTAACTGCTTTGATAATGCCAGCAAGTTGCTCAAATCTCTTACCATTATCTTTATCAATAGCAAGCCCACGGACAAGAGCTTTACCAAGCTCAGCATCATTCGCAATGATATCTGCTACTTTGTCA
>CAYRDV010000102.1:0-16364 GCA_964422885.1 uncultured Candidatus Sericytochromatia bacterium | reverse complement strand
GCGGGTAAGATTATCCGTATTTCCAAAACAGGCAGATAGTGCATTAAAATCCATTAAATATGTATAATCATAATTCTCTGCTTTATTTGTTAACAGTGCATGATTAAAATTAACAGCCAGATTTGTTTCTTTTTCGATACCTGAAATACAATAATTTTCAAAGGGTATTTCAAATGGGTTACTGATAGCGGCTCCTGGTAATTTTACTTTTAATTGTATCGGATTACCATTACATAATGATTCATTTAATGAAAAACTAGCTTTCCACCAGACTAATTCCTCATTCATTCCCAAACTATTATGAATAAGCTTTCCGTTTCCTTCCCAGCTAAAATAGTTTTCCACTTGTTTTTAAAATTTTCCCCGGATTATTATGATTAAAAAAGTTGTACTGATAAGGTATTATAAAACATTCCTGACACTATCGTTTTGTGTTGAAAAATAAAAATTAATTTATATCAAACTTAAATCATTTTTTATCGGATATTAAATTTTCCCAGGTAAGTTACCCGAAAAAATCTCTATAAAAAATTTATAGAGATTTTTAGGCGTAGATGGAGAAAAATAATGAAAAAATTAATAGCTTTGCTTTTTACAGCATCACTGATGACAGCATGTAGTTCTGAAGTTAATACTTTACCTGATTTAAATCAGATTCAACCACAAAATATAGATGCAATGGCAGCCAAACCAAAAAATGGCATATTCTGGGATTCTTTTAAAATCAGAATGGATTTTGTAGATTCAACCATAGATGGAAAAAAATATTTTTATTGCCTTCCTGCAATAGTAGTTGGTAATGGTTTAAAAGAAGGCCTTTTTAACCATGTAACCCTTAAAATGCCAGGTAAAGAAGTTAGTGGTTATTTACTTGCAGCAAAAGATGGCAGTGTGTATCTTGAACAATATACTGGAAATGGTCCTGCCCAACATTCTATGAATGATAAAATTGAAGGTTATCTTGTTGGTTCATGGAGCAAAAATGGCAAATTAGACCCAAGTAAACTTGAAAGAATATCTTTCAGTAAGGTAAAAAATCTTACTTATGAAGCAGAAATGCATATTAATCCAATGGCTCATGAATATCTTACTATAACTTCAACAACTCCTGTTAATCCGGTAATTAAATTACGTTCGAATTTACTGTTAATTGCCAAGTAACCAAAATTAATTTTTTAAGTAAAAAAAGACCTCCAGGCGGAGGTCTTTTTTTTATAATATTGTAACTGGCTTTGGTGTTTCAGGTGCTGGAAGAGGTTGAGGAACATCAGGAGCCGGAGGCTTTTCGCCAGTGCTTCCTTCGGAATAACAATTACCCTGACCATCACATTTTACAGGTGGCGTATATGGATAATATTTTTCAGTATATTTAACCGGTCTGTTTAGAGAAAGAATCTCACCTGTTCTGGCATTTATCCGGGCATATCCTCCTGAATACCAGGTATTAATCATTGGCTGGGTCATTGATGGTGCTGCCCCAGCAGAACCACCACCTGATGTTGCTATATCAGGAGTTGCTATTCCAACCTGAACATCTCTGGCAACTGCAATTGGTGGATTGTTATAAACATTAAGATTAATATTCCAGACAATATCTGATTTTTCCTGATTCAGGTAAAATGACCATGTTCCGTTAGCAGGAATAGAATATAATATTTCTGCATTTGGTCCATAATAATTTGGCTGATCTTTTGGCATATCAGGAGACTGGTAACTTTTATCACTTATTTTATCGGTAATAATTTTTATCGCCTGATTACTGTCAATCTTTATCTGGTCAGGATCTAAATCTTTTAAAGCCCATTTTTGTCTTAAAACCAGGGTTTCCTTGGTAGAAACAAAAATACTGTAAACCTCTTTTTTGGAAGCTGAGGCATAAGTATACTGCCACTGGTATGGAGAGTAGTAATAAGGTGAACCTTCCTGAGATGAATCCAGGGATTTGTTCAACCCATTGTTATCGGTACTTCCATTTGATGATGTATGTCTGGCATCACTGCTCCAGGCTGAGATTACAGGTTTAACCTTCTTATTTAAAGTTTCCAGATAAGTCCCTGTAAATCCATCTGCTTTTGCTTCTTCATAATCTACCATTACATATTCTTCAAAAGCTCCCGGAGCTGGAAAATACCCATAATATGGATAAGCCATTTTTGAAAAAGGGGCAATTGCAATATCGGCAGATGGGGCAATTGCTGACTGTGGGACAGCTAATGTTGATTTTCCAACTGGTCCACTGGCACTTTCAGACGCAGGAGCTGATGAGCGAACAGAACCGTTCCCAGAATCACCACCAGCCGTTGGAGCAACTGGGTTTGCACCAGGAGCATTTGTAGCCCCGCCCTGATTATTTAACAGCGAAGCATTTTTTTCAGAAACCTTATTAAATTTCAGACCAGCAACTTCTTTTTGTTCAAAGACTGTACTGTTATTTGAGGTATTACCCGTATTGTTATTTTCCGTTGCTTTATTATCAGTATTGGGGGTTAATCCGGTATTTACAGTTGTACTACACCCACTAATAATAAAAATACTGAAAGCCGATGATAATAATATTTTGATATTTTTTTTGCCCAACATTTATAATACTCCTGTTTTATACCTGATACGAAATGGTAATTAGATAGTATATAATAAAACTTGATTAAAATGATTTTTTTCTTGGGGTTCATAATTTTATGGAGATAAAAAAATTCCTTATTGGTGATAAATGGCGGTCTTCAGATAATATTGCTGAAGTTATCAATCCTTATAACGGGGAGATTGTCTGCAAAGTATACAATGCTCAGAAAAGTGATTTTGAAGATGCTATAGTTTCGTCACAACAAGCCTTTGAGCAAACAAAAAAACTTTCACGTTTTAAAAGATCAGAAGTATTAAAAAATATCTATACTTTACTTGAAAAAAGGAAAAATGAATTTGCTGAAGCTATTCAGAATGAAGCGGGAAAACCTGTTACATATGCAAAAGCAGAAGTAGACAGGGCAATTATCACTTTTAAGCTGGCTTCTGAGGATGTTTTACGTTTTGGTGGTGAAGTTATTCCGATGGATATCAGTGCCTCTACTGCCGGATATACTTCTCTTACTTCAAGATTCCCGATAGGTGTAATTGCTGGTATCAGCCCCTTTAATTTTCCTCTTAATCTGGCTGTTCATAAAGTTGCCCCAAGCATTGCCACTGGTAATACGATGATTCTTAAACCACCACCACAGGCTCCCTCAGCAGCCTTACTGCTGGCTGAAGTGGCTCTTGAAGCAGGTATAATTCCCGGTACATTAAATGTTTTACCATCATTACCTGACCAGGCAGATTGCCTTGTTACTGATGAAAGAATAAAAATGCTGACTTTCACCGGCTCTGCAAAGGTTGGTTGGGACATGAAAGCCAGATGCGGAAAGAAAAAAGTCTGCCTGGAGCTTGGCGGTAATGCTGCTGCAATCGTTCATAAAGATGCCAACCTTGATTTTGCAATTCCACGATTAGCAATAGGAGGCTATTCTTATGCAGGACAGGTTTGTATCTCAGTCCAGAGAATTCTGGTGGACAGGCAGATATATGATACCTTTTCTGAAAAATTTGTTGATTATGTAAAAAATAAGGTGAAAATGGGAAATCCTGCTGATAATGATACAGTTGTAGGCCCATTAATTAATGATACTGCTGCCATAAGAACAGAAGCATGGTTAAAAATTGCCCAGGATCGTGGAGCACGCATTTTAACCGGAGGAAAAAGAAATGGCAGGATGTTTGAACCAACAGTAGTAGATCTGGTTAAGCCAGAAATGGAAATAAACTGTCAGGAAGTATTTGCTCCGATTACAGTTTTAGTTCCTTATGATAGTTTTGAAGAAGCGATTTCCATTGCCAATGATTCAACTTATGGCTTACAGGCCGGAGTTTTTACAAATGATCTGAAGAATATCTTTTATGCTAATAATAATCTTGAGGTTGGAGGAGTGATTATAAACGATTACCCCACTTTCAGGGTTGATAATATGCCCTATGGCGGAATAAAAGACTCTGGATTTGGGCGTGAAGGTCTTAAATATGCAATGGAAGATATGACCGAATTAAAAATTATGGTGATTAACCTAAATAACTAATAACTACTAAAAAGTAAGGCCAGAACAGTGTTCTGGCCTTACTTTTTTATTTTTTAATTATCCGGGTTATATTGATCGCTTTGTTTTAAGCCTTCCTGAACAATATTTACGGTTTTTCCAACAACCAGAGCTGAAGGAATAGGGTGAGCCTTGGCAATTCTGACTCCTTTGCCAATGACTTTTTTACCAACGGCGAGTCCTTTACCAATTGCATTTGTGCCATTTTTTATACCAGCAAGTGTTTCTGGTCCGACAAGCCATCCTAATCCCTCGCCAACTGCCTGAGAAGCAGGCTTAAATAGTTTTCCTATTTTTGAAGCGCCACTACCTAAAACACCCTTAATATCACTTAGTCCGGCACCAACCGCTCCCAATCCTTTTGAACCTTCGGCAACACGCTCAATTCCGGCAATAGCACCACCTGCTTCGGAAAGAACCTCACCTGCCCCTCCTACAGCACCACTAACCTTTGTTACATTTCCACCTATTACGACATTAACATCCCCGATATTAATTGTTGTGGCGTGAGGAGCATGAATTTTTACTACTTCCTTAATGGCATCTTTAGCCAGTTTTATATCTCCTCCAACATGAGCTTCAGCAATAACTGCCGCTCCTTTTCCTGAACCTCTTACTGCTTCAGTCGTTGCTTTGGCACCTTTTGATGCTTTTTCAGTACTTGCTGTTGCACTACCAGCTTTAGAACCTTCTTCACCCAGACCTGCTGTCATCAGTATCAGGCCAACATCAAAAACGCCTCTGCCAACAGCTTCTCCATATTTACCCTGCTTTATTGCATCTCCATATGGCTTGACAATTCCTGTCAATATACCTGTAGGTAAATCTACAGCAACTGCTTTTACAGCACCGATCGGATGATTTACAGCATATTTTAAGCCACCACCAACCCAATTTAATGTTTTCTTAGGTTGGGTAATTCCTGTTACAACGACTTTACCGAGAGTGACAACTCCCATTACGGTATCAATACCGGCTTTTCCAAAACCCTTAAAAACCCCTCCGACAAACCCTGCGGCTCCTCTTTCTTTTGTATCTTCTTTACTTTTATCAGGTATCTCCGGGTTAAGAGCATCTATTGGCGCTAAAATATCATTTGCTGGGATATTCAGATTAGGATCAGTATAGGTATTAGCTCTTATTGAATCAAGGGACTGTAATCCTGTATTTGAATTAGGATTATTTGTATTACGAAGGGAATCAAGAGACTGTAAACTGACTGTATTAGATAACGTAGGAGTAAAAGTCGAATTCGCTTTCAAAGAATCCAGAGACTCAAGTTGAGCCTGGTTTCTTACCTGAGCTGAATTCATATCTACCATTTAATACTCCTAAAAAATTCCGTATCCATAATTTAGTTATGGCTAAGTTTCAACAAATCTTGTGTCTATTTAACTAAAATATACATAAAATTATATTATCTTTTAGTTAAATCAAGGCTCAACCTACACCTGAGCGTTACTCGTAACAGCCAATATTAGTATTATCAATACTTATAAACTTATCATATCATTAATTTTTTGCCCTGATAAATTGTTAAATTATGTAAATAGCTGTAATAAATGCTCAGGCTTAACAGCAAACTCGGCTCGTTTTTTATAAAGTTCCTGCCTTTTTACCAGATTATTATAGACCTCTTCATTATTAATCAGAAATTCGCCTAAAAATGGTATCATCACTTCATCAGAATAAATATCAAGCAGGTAGTAAATAAATTTATTTTCATAATAGGTAAATTCAGGAAGCGTTTCCGTTTTTAAAGGGAATGAAGTATATGGAAAAAATATTTGTGGCGAAGTTTTTACCGTATCTTCGATTAAATTAAAGACTTCCAGATCTGTACTTTCAAATTTCGAATTTAATGACCCATCTTCATTTAATGAAAGGCTATTTCCGATTACTCCAGCAGGTATATTCAGACAGGCTGCATCAATCAGAATAGGATGCCAGGTTGTATCTGTAATTAGTAAATCTGTCAGAGACATCAAAGATTTATAAAGTCCATGATTAACTATTTTAAAAGTATTAACCTGAATCTTTGTACCTGGTATTAATTCACTTTTTAGATCAGAACCAACAATAAATAAGTTAATATCAATATCCAGTGTTTTGAGATAAAGAATAAGTGTTTTAGATATAAGTGGATAGTGAGCTTCCAGAGAAGAAATTTTACTTTTAATCATCATCTGATAGCTAAAAATTAAAAGAATGTTTTTTGAATTTTCTTTGATACCAAAAGAAGCTTCCAGGTTAATGTCATCATCATAGAAATTCTGTGGAGTAAAATCCATATAGACAGTATTTTTAATATTATTTTCTTCAGGTGCTCTCAGTGGAGGGGACAATTTTATTATATTTGAGTACATATTGATGTTGGGAATTATATCTTTTTCGTCATTTTCGTCATACAAAAAGTTTGGTCTGACTTGTTCTTCTTCTTCAGTCTCATCTGATTCCTCTTCTATTTCCTCAGATAACTGTTCTTCATCTTCCTGCTCATCTGTTTCATCTGGTAAAGATTCTTCTTCTTTAGCTTCCTGTTCTGCAACATTTTGTTTCAGCCGTGAAATGAGCGGAGTTTTGAGTGCAGCTTTTGCCTCAGATACTTCCTGTAATTTGTCTTCCATTTCATTTTTAAGCTCTAAAGGTGTTTTTTTCTTGACAACTTCTGGTATTCCCATTGATTCCTTAAGCTTTGGCAAATCAACAGGAAACTCAGTATTTTGTTTATAAAGATCATAATATTTTTTTGAATGCTTAAGAAAAATATTATGATCTTTGTTATAACCAAAAATATCAAGATAATCAATAATATTAACTGGTATTGCTAAGTTTTCAAGCCATTTTAGATCAAAAACCATATCAGGTACGCTACTTAAAATATTGCGGTAATAATCAAAAATAAAAATTGCTGATATATCACCTTCTTTAATAGTCAATTCAAATAACTTCTGATTTTCTAATTTATCGTTTTGAAAAGGAATGACATTTAACCGTTGATTTGCTGTAAAATAAACGGCTTGTACAGGACCTGTAAAGCAAAAGATTCCTGTATTTACAGGAATCTGATCTAATAATTTGGACATAATTATTGACTCATAAAATGAATCAAAACCTAAGAGCAAAAAAATATAATTCATAAACTACTAAAGAACCTTTCATTTTTTGTTATGAATAAAAATTATTTACGTCATTAATCAGATGTTTTAGCTGTAGAAAAATCAGCATCATTTTCAAGTTGCTCAAAATCAACATATAGCTTGATTAAAGGGTAATCTTCAAGGATAATTTCTTCATTATCGCTTTTCTGTAATAATTGTGGGTTTTGCCTAAAAAGCCTTGATACAGGTTTAAGAATATCAATAATTTCCCCACTTTTAAATTCACAGATTACCAGTGGAAATTTAACAATTTTTACTTCGTGATCCAGCTTATTAATAATATTGCTGAGATTACTTAAAAACTGAATACTCGGAAATTCACCAGGGTCAAGAATTAAAAGCCATTCTCCACCTAATTTTATCGGTTTTAATGTCTTTATAATTGTTAAACTTTCCCGATGATTCAGGTTTTCTAAATTTTCATCATCTTCAGAAATCAGAAAAACTTTATTAAAATACTTTTGAAATCTATCCATAATATTATTTACAAAAGTAGTAGTCACCTCAAGTCCATCATGATAAAGGGCCAGGCATACCCTTTCTTTGGTTTGTTCATCCAGATCAGGCAGTTTTATACCAGTTTGGCCAGATTGTATATCTTTGTTATCTTCCATATCCTAAAAATTAAGCATTAATAAACTAAAATTATTTAAGAAAGTTATCAAAATTAACTTTCCCTAAAAGGGCTCCTGTTTCGGAGTATCGAAATTAACTCCCAAGCTCAACTTTGAAATGATGGTTTTAACTTAAACATCAAAGCCAGATTAGAGCATTACGATACTTATAAACTAGGAAAATTATAACATGACTATAGTTAAATATAAAAAGAATTTCACAATCAGGCCCAGTCTGAACAAGAGGCTTTGGTTACTGAGCGTAGTGGTCACTGAGCCTGTCGAATGTGTCGAAGTAAAGTCCCTTGCTCAAAGTGAAAAGATTTTTCTCAGGTGGTCTTTTATAAATCATTTCTAGTGATAAACATTTTACAAAAGCAAATAAAACGTATTTTTTATAGATAAAATTAATATATAAAGTTTTATTAATGCAGATAGATGCTTTTATTTTTAAGTATTTAAAATTAATTAATGGAGATATGAAGAATATTAATAGATTATTTTGTAGAATATTGCATTACTTTATAATTATAATAGTCACCTGTTCTTTTTCAGGCTGTGATAATGGACAAAAGACAACCACCACCTCATCATCACCAGAAAATTATCTTACTGCCCCCCCCAAACCGACTCCTACACCCTATCCTGAAAATTTCCACCCCGGTTATAAAATAAAATTACCGGAAGGAGCAATTTACCATGATAAAAAAATTATTTTTACTGCTCCCAAACCAACTTATCTGGAAATAGTTTCCGATCAGCTCATTGATTTTACGGATTATTTTACAATTCCTGAGATGATTGATGGACTTAAAAAATATAATAAAACTAAATATGATTATCTGGTTACTAGGCAAAAAGTAATAATAGATAAGGTGCGCATGTTTCCCCCCAACCCTCATACTATCGTCAAACCTAAAACTTTTGATGCAAGAGGGGTATATATAACCCGAACAGTTGCCGGAAGTGATTATATATTTAAAATAATGGCAGAAATGAAAAAATTAAAGATGAATACTATGGTTATAGATGCCAAGGATATGGATGGCCATCTTGCTTATAAATCCAATATTCCATTGGCAAAAGAAATTGGGGCTACAGGTAAATACCCATCAATCAGAGATCTTAAAAAATTAATTGAAAAATTACATAATGAAGGATTTCATGTGGTAATGAGGCAAACACTTTTTCATGATCAACTTTTACCCCTTAAAAAACCTCAGTATGCCCCTAAATCAAAATCAACAGGCTTACCTTGGAAAGAGATGAACAGGCTGGTATGGGTAGATCCTTCCAACAAAGATGTTCAGGATTATCATTTTTCTATTTCCAAGGAGCTTGCCCAAATGGGAGTTGATGAAATTCAATATGACTATGTCCGTTTTCCGGCCTGGGGAAACACAAAAGATGCAAAATACAGTTTTGATGAAGGAAAAATTAAAAAACATGAAATTATTACTGAGTTTTTAAAAAAACAGCGGGAAAATTTAGCCCCTTATCAGGTTTTAATGTCAGCAGATGTATATGGTGTAGTAGCCTGGGATCAGGATATAGATATCGCCATTACAGGGCAAAAACTAAGTGACATGGTAAAATATCTGGATGTTATTTCACCAATGCTTTATCCCTCACACTTTTTTCCTCCATTTGATGGTTATTCTAATCCTGGTTCACAACCATATCATTTTTTAAATGTTGGGGTTAAAAGAGTAAGAAAAAAGGCTGAAGGTACAGATATTACTGTTAGACCGTGGCTTCAGGCATTTCCATTTAAAGCAGCTAATTATGGACCTGATTATATTGTAAAACAAATAAAAGCAACAAATGATGCCTATTCCGCAGGCTGGTTATTATGGAATGCCTGGAATAATTATAAAGTGGCGTTTAAAGGTATTGCAACATTAAAAGGAAAATACCCATTGCAGGTAGACTTAGATAAAAAGCGTGATTTAAGTCCGGATAAAGGTATTTTTATGCAAAAAACTAAGGACTAAAAAGAATAAAAACGAAAATACCAATGATTATTAATTCTAAAATAATAACTAGAAACAGCAATAATTTTATCTGATTCTGATTACTATATAAAAACGATTTTGTTATTTCATTTTGGTTTATTATATCAATAATATTCTCAGCATTATCCTCAATAAAAGATGTTGGTAAATTATTGGAGCTAACTTCATTTGATGATTCAATATCAATAGTACGTTTGCCATCTGAGTTTGTGCCTGAAACATTATCCTTAACTGGTTGTGGTGTTTCAGTATTTCCGAAAACAGGGACCTCATCTTGTGGGGAGTTATCTTCAGATAAAACAACTTCAGAATTTTGGAAGTTATTTATGGCTTCAGAAACAGTGTCATCACTTTGGGGTGGGTCGTTTTCTGGGTTTTCGGAAAACATCACCCCAGTATTCTGGGAGTTGTTTTTAAGCAAAGTAAAAATTTCTTTACCAGATTTAAACCGGTTTTCCGGTTTTTTTTCAAGGCACTTTAGAACCATATTTTCTAACCAGTTGGGGATTTCAGGTTTTTTTACAGACAATGGCTCTGGCTTAACATTGATATGTTTCATCGCCAGTGAAAGTATAGATGCTCCATCTCTTTTAAAAGGAACTTCACCTGTTAAAATAAGGTAGGCAATGATCCCGAACGAATATATATCACTCCGATGATCTATCTCTTCTCCTTCAGCCTGTTCAGGAGACATATACTCTACATTGGCATTTGTAGAACCTGTAATCGTTAACCAGGCTGCTGTTATTGCTTTTGAAAGGCCAAAATCTGAAAGTTTTACGATATTTTCGTCTGAGATAAGAATATTTTGTGGTTTTATTGCTTTATGTATTACATTTTTTTCACTGGCATAATTAATTGCCAAAGCCAGTTGTTCCAATATTGGAACAGCTTCTTCCACTGAAAAAACTTTTTTTTCATCCAGTAATTGTTCCAGGTTTTTTCCCTTAACATATTCCATTACTATGAAATGTTTACCGTTTTCGGAGGTTAATTCTTTAACATTAATAATATTAGGATGATTTAGTGTAAAAACAGGCGCAATCTCATGATTTAGAAATTTGATAAACTTTTCATTTTTGGTTAGTTCAGGCCTTAGTACTTTAATTGCAACAGGTACATCAAAATTTAAAATTTTGCTTTTATAGACAACACCTGTGGTTCCTGAACCTATATACTCAATAGTTTCATACCTGTCTCCAAGCTTAAAACGATCAAGATTGGTATGCTCTAAGTCATTCATATTAACAAAATGATTTCTAAAAAATTGATTATCAGGTAAATAGATTATATCAGGTTTTTGCTCTGGTATTAACCTAAATATTTCATAGTTTTTACCACAGATGTACACAGATAAAGATATAGATTAACACAGATAAGAATTAGAAAAAAAATTAATTTTTAAAATCTGTGTACATCATTAGTACATCTGTTTTTATCTGTGGTAATTTATTTTTTACTGTTAATTGATAAAATTAACCAAAAGTTAATTTATTATAATCCTGTTCTTAAATTAAGGTACTTCAGAAAACTGGTAAAAAAACCTATAAATAAAAGGTAGTAGTTTTTATTTAGAGAGAGAAAAATGAAAAAATCAATAATTTCTTTATTTGTCAGCACAATCTTATTAGCAGGATGTGGTAGTAATGAAATCATTACAACAGCTGTTCCTAACCCTGTTCAGAACATTGTCACCGAAACTCAGTCAAACCCTATGGTTACTGATTATCAGAAAAATATAAATACAAATGAAGTTAAGACTGCTACTAAAATTTTACCTGCTGCCAAAAATATCCAAACCAATAATTTACCAACTCAGAAAAGAGTTTCGCTCACACCAGATTTAAAGAAAACCCAAAATCAGGTTCAGGTAACTCCGGTAAAAAAAGTTAATATAGCTGAAAATTATAATACTGAAAGTATCCTTGTTGGTATTAAATCAGCTGAAGATTTAAAAAAAGCAAATGAGCTGGCCCTTAAATATAATTTAAAAGTTTCTAATATAATAAAAGGAATAAATACAATTGTTTTTTCAACAAATGGTCAAAAGGTTCCTGATTTATTACATAAATTGGCTGAAGAAAGCATTGTATCATTTGCTGAAACAGATAATGTCAGCACAAATAAGCCAGAAAAAGAAACCGATGTAATTGATAGCCTGTTTAATATCCTGGCAACCGGACCGGTAAATGACAAATATTTCAAGGATCAATACGGTTTAAATGCTTTGCATGTACCTGAAGCATGGGCTTTATCTACAGGTAAAAAATCAATAATTTCCGTTATTGATTCAGGTGTTGACGTTAATCACGAAGATTTAAAAATGAATGTTGTACCAGGATATGATGCTTTTTCCAAAGAAGAAGGAATAAAAGCAGCAAATGCTAGCAGACTTAACTATATATCTTTAGTATATAAGCATGGTTCTCATGTGGCAGGAATTGCCGCTGCTCAGTATAATAACGGAAAAGGGATTGCTGGTGTTGCTCCTGAAGCAAAAATATTACCAGTTAAAATATTTCCTGATTTTACTGATTATTTCAAAACAGTAAAGAAAAATGATGATGGTTCGGATGTGACAGTAGTATCTGCAATAGCAGATGGGATTGTATATTCGGTTGATCATCATGCAGATGTAATAAATATGAGCCTTGGGGTATGGGCACAGAGTATCACTCTTGAAAATGCTGTAAAATATGCTCTGGATCATAATGTAAGTGTCGTGGTTGCCGCAGGAAACGAAAGAAACAGTGGTAATCAAAGAAATTATCTGGCTGCAATAAACGGTGTTATTGCTGTAGGTGCAACAGACCAGGATAACAAAATAACATATTTCTCAAATTCCGGTGATTATGTATCAGTTGCTGCTCCTGGATGGGATGTAACATCAAGTGTACCTTCTTTTTTAAGCCTCAGATCATATAGAAAAATGAGCGGGACATCGATGGCTGCTCCGGCAGTTGCAGGTGTAGTTGCCCTTTTAAAGGATAAATTTGGTGCTGTTGCAACACCTCAATGGATTAAACAAAGACTGGAAAGTACAGCTACTGATTTAGGAACATCAGGAAGAGACGATCTTTATGGCCATGGTCTGGTAAACGCTTTTAAAGCTCTTAATGATCCTGTATAATTTCTTAGCATGATAAATAACCTATTATTTGAATTAGATAAAGTTCTACATAATACAGGTTTAGAAATTGTAAATCAGTTACTTCCACCTGAAGTAAGAGAAAACATCGACAAAATAAAAATCCCCGAAAAAGATCCCTTTGGTATCAGAAAAGAACATCTGAAAGTTGGGGCAATCTTTCTCAACTTTTTTTACAAATACTGGAACAGAGTGGAAATTTTTGGCATAGAAAATGTTCCCGAAAGTGGTCCGGCAATTATTATTCCAAATCATGGCGGTGTTTTACCTCTGGATGCTACTTTTATTGCTACTTCAATAATGATGGAGCATAATCCGCCAAGGTTAATCAGAAGTCTGGTAGAAAGATTTTTACCCAATTTACCACATGTTTATAAGTTTATGACAAGAGTTGGCCAGGTTGTTGGTACTTATGAAAATGCAGAACTAATTCTGGATAGCGGTGAACTTTTACAGATTTTTCCCGAAGGAGCTGTTGGTGCAAATAAGCCATATTATAAATATTATGAGCTTGATGATTTTAATGTTGGGTTTATGGAACTGGCTATCAGAAAGAAAGTTCCTGTTATTCCAGTGGGAGTAACTGGTAGCCATGAACAGGCTCTTGTTATGTTTGATTTTAAACCTCTGGCCAAAATTCTTAATATGCCTGCATTTCCGGTTACAGCATTCTGGCCTCTTTTAGGGCCGGTAGGAGCAATTCCCTTACCGGCAAAATACCGGATAATTTTTGGTAAACCAATGGACTTCAGTAGTTACTCAGAAGACGTTATTAATTCACCAGATGAGTTGAAATGGCTGGTTGAACAGGTTAAAAATGAAGTAAGGAAACTGATCAATACGGGTCTTGATATGAGACCTCTGCCCTTTCTTTAAATTTAGGTATTTTTATTAGTATTAACTTTGGATTTTCAAGCCAGAGTATTAATATTAACAGGGGCCCTTTTAGGGGAGTTATTATGATAAACTTAAGTAAGTTTCTGTAATATTTTCATAAGGAGTTAAATATGTCAGACGTTGGTATTAATAAAGCAAATTATAATTCTGAAGTTAATATAAAAAAAACTGAGAATAATACAACTATTATTAATAATGTAAATATAAATGTTGTAAATATAAATGTTTCCGTCAAAAAAGATGAAGTAAATATTATAAATAATGTTGGAATTGTACCGTCATCTCCAATTAATCTGGGGGAAGTTAAACCAACTCCTGAACCTAATTTTGGCCCTGAACCGGATAATTATGTTCCTTCCAGACAGGAAATTTTAAGTATTCATGAAAAATTAATTTCGATAGAAGGTTCTTCTGCAACTTCGGATGTCAGTAAAGAAATAGAAATGCTAAAAAACACCAGAAAACCAGGCGAAACCTTAACTCAAGCTGCGGATAACTTTATCAAATTATTAAAATTTGAAGGTTATAGCTCAACTGATGATGCTATCAAAGCATATATGGCTGTAGATAGAAATATTAAACCATGGGAAAACAGAACAGTTGCCACTGATAACTATTTAACTCTGGCAAAGTTTGAAGGTTATAGCTCAACTGACGATGCAATTAGTGCACACAATACCATAAGCAATTCTTTGAGATATGGTGAAAGTAGGACCCAAGCGACAGATAATTATATGACGTTAGCAAAATTTGAAGGTTATAGTTCAACTGATGATGCTCTTAAAGTCTATAAAGAAATAAACAATAGTTTGAAACCGGGAGAAAGCAGAGAAGCTGCCACAGATAATTATATGAAACTGGCAAAATTTGAAGGTTATAGCTCAACTGATGATGCAATATCTGACTATCAGGTAATAAATAATAGTTTAAAGCCAGGAGAAAGCCGTACTGAAGCGACTGATGTGTTTATGGAAATTCTGAAAAGAGTTGGATATAGTAATTCTCAGGATGCCCAAAGGTTATATAAGGAAACTTCGGGCTATTAGTATTGTTTAATAACACAGACTAACACTCAGATTTATTGTAAAATAAAAGTAAGTTTAATTTTTTATTAGTATAGTTAATACTAACTGAGGCTCCTTTAGGGGATTTATTAAAAAAATATGTTAAAAAAAGTTTCATCTAATCTGTTTTTGGGCTTTGTATTATTAATTTCTGTTAGTTGTAATAATCAGCAATATACTCCAACACCGGTCCCAACCCAATATACTCCTAATCCTGTGCAAAGTCAGCCTGGTATAATAAGCTCTGTTCCAACAGGTACAATTACAGGTAGAGTTATTGATTCAGAAACAAAACTTGGTATTGCTGGTGCAAAGGTAGAAATACTTGGTTTTCGTCCTGCTGTTGCGACAATAACTGATGCTTCAGGAAATTTTACCCTTTCAAAGTCTCCCCAGGGACGGCAGGTACTTACTGTTACCAAAAAAGACTATATAAATGCTGCCGGAAATTCAAATATAGTTGTTGATGTCACTCAGGGAAATACTATTACTGCTCCCCAGATTACCATGATTTCCTCCAAACTCTCTACTGCAAACAGTTTTATAAAAACATTTGATGGTTTTAAACAACCAAGAGGCCTGACAATAGATAAAAATAGTGGTGATATATATATTGTAGATGTCATCGGAGTTGGTGGACTTATTACATTTGACCGGGCGGAAATAAAAAAAATTAATGCTGATGGTGGAGTGGTTGATACATTTGGCAGTAGAATTCTGGATTCTGACTTAAAATCAATAGACCTTTTCAGATTACTAAAAAAATCTACCGGAATTGGTGTAGATGGTGGTGGAAATGTCTATGTGGCAGATACCGGAAATAATGTCATAAAAAAATATGGCCCGACCGGAAAATATATTAATGAAATAAATAAACAGTTTAAAAATGTTGTAGATGTCGCGATAACCACTATGGGTGATATTATTGTTTCTGATCCCGGAAATGCCAGAGTCTCTATCCTTGATTCAAGTACAAATATCCGGTTGGAAAATATTCTGGGAAATATCCCTTCTGACGGGGTGAGAGGTATCACCACAGATAATGCTGATAATATTTATGTAATAGATGCATCCGGAAGATCCGGAGAAGTGATCAAAAAATTTGATAAAAACGGAGCAAGGCTTCCTTTCCATTTTGGTTCTATTGGTGGACTGGATTCAGGAAGTTTTAACAATCCGTCTGATCTTGCCATTGATAATCGTAATGGAGATATCTATGTAGTTGATACCGGAAATAACCGGATACAGAGATTTAATGCTGATGGTAATTACCTGTCAGAATTTGGACAGTTTGGTTCCGCCAACGGAAGTTTTAATGAACCATGGGGCATATCTATTGAT
>CAYRDV010000101.1:7893-16811 GCA_964422885.1 uncultured Candidatus Sericytochromatia bacterium | reverse complement strand
CTTTTTTTGGTAAGGGTAGCCATACTGAACCATCTTCTTTCTGATAACATACTCCGTTTTTAAGGCCTGCAAGGACATACTCTTTTCCAAGCTTATAAGTATCACTTTCATAATAGTATTTATCAAATTCAATTTCCTGTTCCTGATATGTTTCACGAAAACCTTCGATTACCCAATTACGGAGCTTTTTCCATAATTCAATTGTCTGAGTATCGCCAGCTTCCCATTTTTGAAGCATTTCCCGTGCTTCCTGGAGCAATATTGAATTTTTATAAAATTCTTCTTCAATAAATTTATCTTTCTCACGCTCTTCCAATTCTTCAAGATTTATTCCTTTTGAAGTACAAAACTCATCCTGCTCTTTTTTTAGTTCTTTCTCAAAAATTACATAATATTTCCCGACCAGATGATCCCCTTTTATACCTGAGTTTTCCGGTGTCTCACCATTCCCGAATTTTTCCCAGGCCAGCATTGCTTTACAGATATGGATTCCCCGATCATTAAAAAGATTTGATTTTATTACCTTAAAGCCACATGCCTGATGTAAACGGCTGATTGAATCGCCAAGCAGATTATTTCTGATATGACCCAGATGCAATGGCTTATTGGTGTTAGGTGATGAAAATTCAACCATAACACTTTGATTTTTACCAATTTCCGTATAACCATATTTTTCATTTAGTGCTGAAATCTGGTTATAAAGCTCATTAAAGAATGTTTCCTTTTTTATTTTAAAATTTAAATATGGGCCTGCTACATTAATTTCCTGAAGATAACTGATATTCTTCTTAGCAATTAAATCTTTTAAAATTAAAGCAATTATATGGGGTGCCTTTTTCTTCACTTTGGCAAACTGAAAGCAGGGCAGGGCAAAATCACCATATTCAATAACATCTGGTACATCTAACTGAATATCATTATCAGAATAAAATTCATTTTTAGCAAATATATCTTTTATTTCTATTTCTAATTTTTTACGCATATTCTCTTATTAATCTTTAAATTTAAATTTATTAAATTATACCTTCCATGGTGACTAAAGAGTAGAAGATATATTTTTGTAATCCGAGCTAAATATTTTAAATTTTATATGACATGATAAAATAGTAAAAATAATATTTGGATTTGGAACATTAAAATAAATGAATAAATCTAAAAAATTAGCTTTGCTAATAACTTCATTTTTACTTTTAAGTTGTGGGCCATCACAAGTCAGTAATCAAAATGTAAAAATAGATCTTGAAAAAAGCCAACCAAATGTTCAAATAGTTAATAATATTGTAATACCAACTACAATACCACAAACGACAAATAATCCCTCAACAATGCCTGTAACCAAAACATCTCAACCTACAGCAGTTGTAAGCTCTACTCCTATCGCAACGCAAATACAAACCCAGCTTCCTGCACCAACTCCAAACCCAACAGTTATAGTAACCTCTACTCCCAATACAGCAAATATAGAAAAGATTGTTTTTGTTTCAAATAGAGATGGGAATGATGAAATTTATATAATGAATGCAGACGGAACAAACCAGAAAAGATTAACAAATACTTCTTATGATGAGGGAAATCCAAGTTTATCGCCTGATGGTAAAAAAGTTGTATTTCCAAGAGTAATTAATGGCAAAGGAAGTCTTTTTACCATTAACAGTGATGGTTCAAATGAAATTAGCCTAACTGATGGAGCTTCTCAACCATCATTAGGGGATTTTGCTCCCAATTGGTCACCAGATGGAACTAAAATAGTTTACCATTCAAGAATTAGTGGAAGTGCACAAATTCATAAAATAAACATGGATGGTACAGGCAAGACTAAATTAACTTCTGTGGGAGAAAACTATTTACCTAAATGGTCTCCAGATGGAAGTAAAATAGTTTTTGCTTCAACAAGAGATAATAGCTCACAAATTTATTTAATGAATTCTGATGGTTCTAACCAGAAATGGTTTGTAACAGGTTTATCTCCTTCTTGGTCGCCTGATGGAACTAAAATACTTTATGCTTTCAATAATGGAATTTATATTGCAAATGATGATGGTACCAGCCCTAATAGAATAACAAATTTATCAAACAATGCTGGAAGTGACAGATACCAAAAATGGCTACCAAGTAATAAAATTATTTTTTGCTCAACAAGATTAGGAAATTGGCAAATTTATTCAATGAACCCCGATGGCTTAAATCAGGTTAAATTATCAAATAATCAAGCTAATGAAAGATTTGAAACTTATGATTAAGAATAATTATAAAAATTAAAAGGCATATTTATGGATATAATTCAAAAAACACTTAAGAGAAATAGTTAAGTCTAAAAACTATATTTTTATTGAAAAAGATAATAAAATTCTCAGCGAAAGCCAGATAAGATTTATTCCTAATTATTGAATTATAAAAATTTAATTGCAAATAGTTCCCTAAAATTATATTATTTTAATAAACAATAAAAGTAAGAATCATTGTAGAATATATTATATGAATGAAATAAAATATGCCAAAGCCCCAGTCTCAGAAGTAATCTTGGGCCTTACATTTAATGAAAGTTTTTTTAAGAAAGAAAATTTTAATTTAAAATTAATCGCTGAATTAAGTTCGGAATTTCCTATTATAGAGAACCATCCTCCAATATTTAATGAAGTTTTTTCTGATGGAAAAATTATTAGAGAGTTAAATACTGAAAAAACAGGCGAAATTTTGTATAGACTTAGTACATTAAATAGAGACTGGCTTTTACAAATTCAAAATAATAAAATTTACATTAATTGGATGAGACAGGATAATGAAGATGTTGGTAACTATCCTGGATATTCTGAAATATTTAGGAGGTTTAACAACTTCTTAACTAATATAAGTACAAAAATTGGTCTTGATAAAAACGAAATTTTTTATTTAGAAATGACTTACCATGATCGGCTTGATTATGAAAAAGAAAATATTACTAATGCGTCAGATCTAAATAATTTTATTAATCTTCCCATTCCAGATTTTAGATTAATTGGAATAGAAAATGAAATTACAGGTGTTAATAATAGGTATACCTTTCCCTTAAATGCGTTAAATGGTCACTTATCAATTTCAATAAGTAATGCATTTTCATCCCTAGATCCTGAAAAAAAAGTTTTTAGTATACAATTTTCTATTAAAGGAAAATTAATAAATAAGGATATTCAGGAATGGTTTAATTCTGCTAATGAAATACAAAACAATCTTTTTATAAAAACATTTAAGGAAGTAAAATTAAATCAATGGCTTTAGCGGAAAAAAAATTAAATAAAATTGTTGTTTCAATTACAACAGATAAGCCATTCCTAACTTCTGGATTTTTAAAAGGCCATGCTTTACCTAGTGGTTCTAACCCTTCAGTTTTTTTTTCAAATACCTTAAAGATTTTTTCTTCAGAAAGAACTTTATCGCCAACAATATTTAGTGATGATAATTTAAATATTATCGAAGATGAAATTAATGAAAATATAAATTTTTTAAATCATGAGTTTAGAGAGTTAATTAATAATGCAGTTAATTTAGAAAAAAAGGATGTTGATGTTGCAATTGATTTTATTTTTGAAACAGTAAATTTACTTCTAAAAGAAAATAAATTTGATATTTGCAAAAAACTGCTTGATTTTATACAAGTAAAAACTTTATCTGTCGATATTTTATTGTCTTTTTTAACTATTACTTTACCTGCATCTTCAATTCTTAACCAATCTAGAATAAATTTTTATAATAAAGTTAAAAATGAATTAAAATCTAGAGAAATAGAAGACTACGAAGGAATGCTAATTGGCTTAGGAAATGAAGCTTTTTAACATTAATGATAAATTATTTTTTGATGTTAAAATTGTTTCAGTTGTTTTAAGAAAAATAAACAATGAACAATATCATTCAGGGCTTCTTTATAAGTCAGATGAAGGAAATAAAATCCTTCATCTAGCTTGGCATAGGGATTTACAAAGTATTGAACCTACAAAACCCTATATTTGGATTGAATTACCAATTAGTGAATCCAGATCAAGACAAGTAGCTGGTATGTGTAGATTAATTTGGAAAGAGAATAAAAATAACAAAATACCTTATGCCTTTAATTCACCTATTAACGTTTTTGATCCAATAACTGGCACATTTAAAATAAATAATGATAATGTTGGCTTAACTTGTTCAAGCTTCGTTTTAGCAGTATTAAATGTATCTGGATTAGATTTAGTAATCTATAATTCATGGCCTAAAAATCAGTCTGAAGCAATACTATGGCAGAACCAAATGACACAATATCTTGAACAAAATGGTGCAGAATCAGAGCATATTGAAAGAGTAAGAGAGCAGCTTGGCAATGAAAGATTTGTCCCAACACAAGTTTTTGCTTCAGTTAGTTCACCACCAATGGATTACGATACAGCCAAAGAGTTATCATCTGTCGTTATTGACTATATTGAAAAATGGGTTGAAAAATTAAAATAAAATAATAATTAAAAATTTGGCACATAACGCTCATGTGCAATTTAGAAAATGGATTAAAGCCCTTATTGCTACTAAAAACGTTTTTCTTTCGATTCTCCTTTAGGAATAACCTTATAATATTGATTGTAAAAAATTAATGATACAGCTATAATAAAATGGTTATAGGCTTTATAGCCTGTTAACAAAAAGTAAATTAAACTAAAATTTTTAAATTTTGATTTACCCATATGGGATTAAAAGACAGCGAAATATTTACTGTAGATAATAATGCAGACTATATAACCCTGCCTGTTGTTGAGGACAATGACGAAGTAATACAGGGAATTTCCATTTCAAATACCAGAGCATTCGGTCTGATTGACAAGAAAAAATTTATTGAACGTTCATACAAAGCAATCGCCAAAAAATATGGTCTGGATAACCAGATTGACAGACCCAAAAATACAAAACTGGCAATGATTCATGCTGGTAACCAGGAGCCATCTTTGGTCGAGCATACACTATTACATAAGGAATTACTTGTTGAAATGTTTAGTCGCCAGTCTTTGACATTGGAAACACATAATTTTCTTTATGATAAATTACCAACTCAGGTTGTCCAGGGTAATAAGAACCTGCCAAATCTTCCGATAGTAGATTCTTTAATTGCAGATAAAATGAGATACACGGAGGTTCAGCAGGTAGATCTTGGCGAATATCTTTATCAGAATGATGAAGAATTTAGCTTTATCAGGCATACCAAAGAAACACCTAAAACTGTTAATGACTTACAAGAAATCAGAGGAAAAATTCTTGGCCTTTTCAAATGCTTTATTCGTGTTGGAAAAACTAAACAAATCGAAGAATATCTTGTTTTGACAGGCTCAGGTAATAATTTTAAAATAAAGCAGGTATTTTATCTTGCTGATTTTGCCAATGCCCGGCAAAACTCCAAAAACTTTGTTGATGCCATTACCCGTCCTCAGTCCGTGAATGAAATTACTTTAGATACACCATATCTTAGAAGCTATCAGGTGGGAGAATACATCTCCTTTTTAGAACCGGAAACAGGAAATCAGATTGATGGAAAAGTAATTAGATTAAATAAATACCCGTTTGAAGGCAAAGATGAGATTTTTATTATGTATGATTCCGGTGGGCAAAAAATTAGAACAGAGTTTTTACTTAACTATTTTCATGAAAAAATTTTAGTCTTAATGAATGATAATTTTGTTCTTGATGATACTCTTAAAATTGGCGATCAGTTTACTTTTGAAGAATCTTTTGAAAATGGTTCAAAAAATTTTTTGGATATTACAATCAAAAAAATATTCAGAAAAGGCTGGGAAATATTTATAATAAATTACCTGCATTCTGATGATAAGAGCCAGTACATTGAATCAGAAGTATTTAAATCCAAAGTAAGAAATATTTCCAAAGAAATAAAAATAAGCGATAAATCCTGTTATACCAATGATACTTGTTATATTACCCAAAAGGACAAAAAGGGAAAAGATATTCGTTTTTCCATAAAATTTAAAGCTTTTTATACCTCGGTTTTTAATGACGAATTACGGCCTCTTGTCTATTTTTCTACACCAAATAATGAACGATACTATATTGATAAAGATTCATTTATTAATAGCATTCTTTCAGAAGAAAAGAGATTTAATGAAGACATTGAGTCACGCCAACTTCCTAATAATCTTTGTTTTGTTGATAAAGTAAAATATATTGCTAAAAAAGAGCATTTTGAAAAAAATTATTCAACTTCTGCAACTCCATTAATAGTAAATAAGCCAAAAGAATTTGATACTCCTTTTGGAACTCTTTCAATAAGTCAGGTCCAGGTCAAAGATCAGGACGGATTAATTACCCGTATGGCTAAAGCTGTTGGTTTAGTAATGGTTGATGCAAATAGCACACGCATTGCTGAAAAAACAATTGAAAAATTTGGGGATATAATGGTTCTTCCTTTTGGTACTGAAACTACTGAAAGCATGGCAAAACCCTTAACTGTTGCCACAACAACTGCCCATAATGAACTGGCAAAGTATATGGCAGAAGAATGTGGCGATTATGTTAAATCTGTTTATACAAACCTTTTTTATAAGGGAGGTGACTATATCTATTTTTTACAGGCAGGAAATATCCTTACCCTGATCATTAATGAAAAGGGTTTAAAGGTAAAAGGAATTCTTGATGAAAATGAAAATGGAGCGACTAATGGCATTTTTCCTTTTAATAAAGCAGAACCTTCCAAACCAAAGCTTTTTAGGTTACCAGTAAAGCCCGGTGATAAGCTTCTGATGATGACTGATGGATTTATGGAACTACTTAAAACAGGTTATTTTAGAGGTTTACAACTAGCCTCATTTTGTAAAATTATTGCCTCTTTACCCGGTAACAAGGTTCCTGAAGTAATTTCTCTAATGCATAAGTTTAATAATACTTTGATGCTAAAGGTCAAAGGGAAAGAAGAATTTAAATTTACTCTAAAACATGGTCTGGAAGCAATAGTGTCACTGCATAGTGTTCTTCAGTCCTTAACTGAATTAAGATTAACAGGTGAAAATTTATTACCTGAAGAAGAAGATATTGTAAAATTTGACTATTTTATTGAATTTTGTGAATTATACTATCAATATAGGACAAATAAAGAAAAACAAGATAGTTACCGGGAAATGATCTTTTCTAATCCCGTTTTGGCAACTATTAAAGTAATGGTTGATCCAATAATTGATAATCTTCATTCTCAACATTTTATCGGGGCAGTTGAAGGAATTGAGTTACGAATTGAAGAAAATAGATTAAAGCTTTCGAAAATATCACCTTTAATTGATCCTGAATCATTAAGACAGGAAATTAGGGCACTCGAAAATAATAAAGAAAAAATACTTACTAATATAGAGTCATTTGCTTCTAAAGCAAGAGTACTAAAATTAATTCATTTAAGACAACTGCAAAATCTTACCAATCCTCAGACTCTTCGTTGTTTTAAAGAAATTATTGCCTGTCAGGTAGATGAAGGTAATATCAGAAGAACATCAGAAAGATATGATGAGTTGTTAAAACAGATAAATGATTCTGGAAAAAAGGTAAGTGCGATATTTACCAATGATCCTGAAGAAAATGCCAATCTGAAATTAAGCCTATCTGTCGCAGAAGTAGAACTTTATAACAGGGTCCTACCAAAAATAGATGATCTGACAATTGCAGTTCTGGATATAGAAAGAACAAGTGTTTCAGGAATTAAGATTTATGATAAAAAAATGAAAGATGAAATTATTGAAAAATATCTGAATTCAGGTGAACCCCAGGAGACAAAACCTGCTTTAGCTCCTTCGCCGATGCATGATACTAACCAGGCTGTATCACAAATGTCTGATACAATAATAATGCCAATGCCTAAGCAAGAATTTTCAGCAATACCTTTTATTTATGATTCAAAAGATAAGCAACCGGAAAAAGAAAGTTTTTCTCCAATACCCGATTTAATATCCAGGGACGGGGCAAAAAATATCAAAGATATCAACCCCTTAAATGTTAAAAAATCCACTCAGGGTATTTTTGAAGATTCAAAGTACGAGCTTATTCCTGAATTTGAGCAAATTAGCTCTGATAATAACCCTGCATTTTATAAAAAGGATTCTGATATTCTTAATGATGGAGATTATTCTTCTATTCCTGATTTTAATAAAGAAAGTCCTGTCACTCATTATAGTGAAGAAAAGTTAAAAGAAATTAACTCTCCTAAACCTGAAGTAAATATTTCTCAACAGATTGTAACTTCTGAACCTGATTCTTCATATGGCGATGAGCCTGTATTTCAGGGTACTATTTTGCAATCCAAAGCAGAGCTTAGAGAGATTTTTAAAAATAACCCCTCTCCTGGCAATAAAAAACTGAAAAAGGAAAGCATCAGTGATTTTGAATTGATTGATATCAATGATTTTGATACAACTCCCCCAGATGATTTAGGCTTTTTAATTGACTGAAATACCTCTATTTGTTTTGATAGTCCCAATTTTCTGAAGAAAAATTTGAAACCTATCCAAGATCAAGGAAATATTTTGTATACAATTAACGCTTAATTGAAATAATTTTTTATTTTTCATTTAAAATATTTAATATGAAGTGGAGATTAAATATAAATGATGAACTCTGTGCCCATACCTCTTGAAGAAAATAATAATCTATTTCATCAGGTAATGTACCGTAAAGCTTTTTCACCAGAAGAATGTGCTGCAATTATAAAGCTTGATGGAGTAAAAGTCTCTGCCCCTTTTTATGGTGCGGGCACAAAGGATGTTCATCCCCATCTCGAAAAACAAACCCACTCAAACTGTAAAGCAATAAAACCTAATCCTAATAATTTCAGATTATTTGAAAAATTAACAAAAATAAGTTTTGAAGCCAATAAAACTCATTTTAATTTCAATATAACCAGTTTATCCGGTATGAGGGTAAATGAGTATAAT
>CAYRDV010000101.1:0-7883 GCA_964422885.1 uncultured Candidatus Sericytochromatia bacterium | reverse complement strand
TGGCATGTTGATATAGGAACCGGAGAGTCATCAACCAGAAAATTAAGTGTTATCGTTTTTTTATCTGATCCTGGGGATTACCAGGGAGGACAGTTATTATGGAATCCTTCTCCCAATAATTTCCCTCAGGAACAAGGCACCTTAATTATATTTCCTTCTTATATCCTTCATAAAGTAGACACAATTATAAAAGGTAAAAGGTTTTCTCTGGTCTCCTGGTTGCATGGTCCCCACTTCCGCTAAAAATAATAAAAAAGTTTGCTGACTGTGATTTATTTCATTGAAAAAGGGCAAGAATATAATATACTATTAATATAAAAGCCAATAGATTTGTTTTTTTATATTTAATATTAAATTTTTAGCTTTTTTTGTACTTTATCTTTAAAAACTTGAGTAAATATTTAAAATTATCAAAAAGTATTTAATGAAATTAAAATATTTATCATTTATTAGATCAGGCAATTTAAGGTGTTCTATAGTTTCTGAGTATTTGTTAATAAACTGTTAAATTTAGGCCAGAGGATAAGGGAAAAATAAAAAAATTATATGGGTAGTAATAAAAACCAGGGGCTCCTGGATGTTTGAGAATAATAGAATCTTAATAGTAGACGATAATGAATCAATTCATGATGATTTTCGTAAAATACTTTTATATTCTAAATCTGATGAAGAAAATGAATATATTAATCTTGAGCAGGAATTATTCGGAAATATTCATAACTACCCTTCAACTCCTACTAATTTTGAATATCAGTTGGATTTTGCCTTACAGGGACAGCAGGCTTTTGAAATGGTTGAAAAAGCGGAAAGCCAGGGAAGACCTTATGCCTTAATATTTATGGATGTTCGTATGCCTCCGGGTTGGGATGGTATTGAGACTATTTCTAAAATATGGGAGAGATTTCCTAATATAGAGATGGTAATTTGTTCGGCCTACTCTGATTATTCATGGGATAAAATTATTTCCAGACTTGGAAGTAATGACAGGCTATTGTTTTTAAAAAAACCATTTGATGCAGTAGAAGTTCAGCAAATGGCACTTGCTCTTGTCAAAAAGTGGAATCTGGCAGAAAAGGCCAGGCATTATGTTGATGATCTGGAAAAAGAGGTTGCAAAAAGAACAAAACAGTTAAAAAGTATGGTTCAGGAACTTATTAATAGCAGAGATAAATTAAAACAGGAAATTTTTATTCGTAAACAAGCAGAACAGGCTCTTGCATCTGAAAAAGAAAATTTGGATGTTACTCTCAAAAGTATTCGTGATGCTGTAATAACAATTGATATTAAAGGTAGTATTACCCTTGCTAATATTGTTGCTGAAGAACTTTTGGGAATTGAAGAAAAAGAGCTTATTTATCATCCACTTAGTGAAGTGTTAAATTTGTTTGATGAAAAAAAACGCAGAAAAATAAATATTTGCATGGAAAATTCTTTAAAAGAAGGGCGAATTACGGATAGCGATGATGAATCTTATTTACTTATTTCAAAAGATGAAAAGGAAAAAATAATTACTTTAATTTGCTCAACAATACTTGACAGAAATAACAAAATAATCGGGATAGTAGTCGTTCTTCGTGATGTCAGTGAAAAAAGAAAAATGGAAGAAGAACTTTTGAAAGCCCGAAAACTTGATTCAGTTGCCACCTTTGCTGGTGGAATAGCTCATGACTTTAATAATATTCTGACTGGAATAATTGGCAATATTACTCTTGCCAAAATGGTAATTAATGATCGGGAAAAAGTAGTAAAATGTCTTGATACCGCTGAACAGGCGTCTTTAAGAGCGAGTAAACTTTCTCAGCAGTTATTAACTTTTTCACGTGGTGGTGTTCCTGTAAAAGAAGAAGCTCTTTTACAGCAGCAGATTGAGGATTTCGTTACATTTGCTCTTGTTGGCTCAGATATAAAATCAAAAATTGAAATTGATGCTGACTTATTTCCTGTTAGCATAGATAAGGAGCAGATTAGTCAGGTATTTAATAATCTGCTAATAAACTCTGTTCAGGCAATGCCTGAAGGAGGGGCAATAACTGTCAAAGGAGAGAATATAGAACTTGGAACACATAATACTTTGAATCTTCCTGAAGGAAAATATATAAAAGTTGAAATTAGTGATGAAGGGATTGGTATCTCAAAGGAAAACCTGGAAAAAGTGTTTGATCCATATTTTACCACTAAACCTAAAGGAAGTGGTCTTGGACTGGCTACTACATACTCAATTATCAAAAAACACGAAGGTTATATTACTGTTGATTCTGAAATAGGTAAAGGTTCAACTTTTACTCTATACTTGCCAGCCTCTAAAAATATTTTGGATAATAAAAAAAAGAGATTACTGATTGTTGATAATGAAGAGATGATTAGAAACGTCTTGAAAAAAATACTTGAGGAACTTGGATATAGTGTAGATTTGGCAGAAGATAATAAAAGGGCTTTGGCAATATATAATAATGCTTTAAAAGAAAATAAATCATTCTCAGCTGTAATAATGGATTTAAAGTTTATTAATAATGCTGATAATAATATTCTCAATAATCTTAGAGAATTGGATCCAAATATAAAAACTATTATTTCAAGCAGCAGTTATACTAATGACCAAATAATGACAAAACATAAGGATTGTGGCATAAATGGAGTTATAAACAAGCCTTTCAGAGTTCCTGAATTAGGTAAAATGCTTGAACGTTTACTTTAAAAATTTTTATAAATAAGTTACATCTACCAATTCATAATTATTCAGATCTCGTAGAATGCTTTTACCCAAAGGGTTTGCTATTTGCATCAGAGAATCAATTGTGGGCATTTTAAACATCTGATATTTAATTCTCTCCAACACTTTGACCTTAAGCTCCAGTTTCAGTTCAACATAGTTATTTTTTGCCAGATGAGCCGAAACTTCTTCAACTCCTTTTTTTGTTTTTCTAAATAATGGTTCTACACAATCCAATCCCTGGCGGTCTTTTACTGTAATATAGGTAAATAAGCTGTTATAGCAATCTAATCCTACATTTTGCTCAATTTTTAGACCAATAGGATAAAAATTTTTAAAATAACAAAAAAAATCCAGAGGTGTAAGCTTGAAAAGACCTGAACGCTGATTCTGTTCCTGTACTGGTACTGGCTTAGGCGTATTCTGTCCTTGTACTGAAATAATATTTCGTATTCTGAGCCCTATATCATTTAAGTTAGTCGTTAAAGGGTTTTCCAAAGCATTATATGAGCCAATAATTTTTGCAAAAAATAACAAATTTTCATCATTTAACTGAACTTTTGTTCTCTGTACCTTTCCATAGTTATCATTAATATGAACCATGCCTCCGTTTTTATTCAATTCAAGGTTTTTCAAATCATCAAGAAGGTTATAACGGTTATTGATTATTAATATTTTCCACTGGCCTGACGATTCTTTGCAGATAATGCTTGCCCTGTGTATCTGTACAGCTACTTTAAACGCCTCTTTAATATCGTTATAGGTATTAGGAATCAGGTTTTCACTTGTCATAAATTTATTTTTGCTTAAACTTATTACTTAAATCAATCAGATCATTAACTGTTGCTTTCTTTTTATTTAGAACTGAGTCAACCTTCATCCTCTGCTGAAATTCCATTGATTTTTGAGCAAGCTCAAGGTACATTAATGCGTCACATGAGGGATTAATCTCATGAGCACTCTGTAAATACTTTATAGCATCCGTATACATCTGCCCTCCCAGGAGTAATATTCCAAAGCCAAGATGTAATTTATAACTACCGGGTAATATTTTCAACGCTTCAAGAAAATATGCTGTTGCCCTGGTTATCAGATCAATATTTTGAAACCTTGATTCAGCAGCTAATGCACAGGTCTCTATAGCAAGATTGCATAAGGTTTCTCCGTCAATCTCAAACGAGTTTAAATCATCCTGTGCCATTTGACCGCCTCAGACAATATCCCCTTTGTTTAACAAGATTAGTTACCGTATTTTCGGTGATAGATTGTAGTATATTATAAACGAGTTTAAGGTATTATCGCTATAAATTCTCAATGAAAATATAAACGATTATTTATCAGTCTTAAAGGTATGTAATAGCAATGGAAAATATTAACTGGATCAAAGTAGGTCAAAAAGGAATAATCAACCTTGATTTGCCTGTTTACTCAATTGGAAATGGTAAGAACCCATCTCTGGCAATAACCTGTTCTGTACATGGTGATGAAACTGCTGGCCTGTTTATTGTCTCAAAAATGCTTGAGTTATTAAAAAATAAAAGTTTAAAAGGAACTATCTATATTATTCCGGCAGCAAATCCGGCAGCCCAGTTTATGAACAGCCGGGTATCCTTCCTTGATCATAAGGATCTTAACCGGGTGGGAGGGGGGAGAAAGGACGGCTCACTTACAGAAAGAACTGCTTCAGCTCTTTTTGAATTTCTTTCAGCCCGTGATGCTGTTATTAATATTCATGAATTTGAAATGAAAACGCCTGTAACTGGTATCTTTGATAATATTGGCAGCCTGGAAATAAAAAAAGAAATAATAAACTTGTTAAAAGCCTTTTCTCCGGAAATAATATGGGTTTTAAATTTTTCAAAAGAAAGTGACATCCAGTATCACAATACTCTTGATATTTCTCTTACCCATTCTGGTATTCCTAATTTTCCTATTGAGACAACCCAACTGTCCTTATTGTCTGAACAGGATATTATAAAAGCGGCACAGGGTTTAATCAATGTTGCTTCATATCTTGGAATAACCGATAAAATATCCGAAAATATTTTAAATTCCCATATTCTTATCAGACATGAAGTGACATCAGAGCTATCAGGCATATGGGAACCTAATCCGGAATTAAATCTAAAAGAAGAAATTGAAAAAGGAAAACAAATTGGCACTTTAAAAACATTACCTGATTTTCAGGAACATCATATTTTTTCTCCATATACCGGGGTATTAATGCAATACAGGCACAGACAGTTAGTTGCAACAGGTGCTGGTCTTTTTAGTATTGGTGAAAAAACTGAACTTGATATTAAGGAAAAATAAAAAAATAACTTATAAAATTTAATTGTCGGGGCGACCCGCCGGGTCGCCCTAACAGATATTGTTTTGTGATAAGTTATTTTTTAGAAATTACTAAATACTAATAAATAAAAAACTCTATAAAGTAATTTTTTCCTTAAAATAAAAAAAGGCGTATAATTAAAAATAATTTTGTAAATTTACCTGTTTGTAAGGGAGTAGATAATCATGAAAGCAAGACTTCTTTATCCTGGAACCAACTCAATGGTTGAATTTAAACTGGAACAGGGCGAACACATAAAAGCCGAATCAGGTGCAATGGTTGCAATGTCAAATAGCATCGATGTCGAAGGAAAAATGGAAGGAGGAATTTTAGGTGGTCTTGGCAGGATGCTTACTGGGGAAAAGTTTTTCTTTCAGACTCTCACGGCCAACAGAGGAGCCGGAAGTGTAATTCTTGCGCCTTCTACTCCTGGTGATATTGTTCTGCTTGAGTTGGATGGCAGTGTTGAATACAATGTTCAGAAAGATGGCTTTCTGGCTGGCGAAGATTCAATTTATGTTAACCCAACTATGCAAAATATTGCTCAGGGGTTTTTTAGTGGAGAAGGGTTCTTTATTTTAAAGATTGGTGGCAGGGGTAAACTGGTGTTAAGCTCTTTTGGTGCTATACATGAAGTTTCTCTGGCACCTGGTGAAGAGTATATTATTGATAACAATCATCTGGTGGCATGGCCAGCAACAACCAGTTACCGGATAGATAAAGCCTCAAAAGGATGGATTTCCAGCTTTACCTCTGGTGAAGGACTTGTATGCAGATTTTCCGGCCCTGGTAAAGTTTATATCCAAACACGGAATACACCGTCTTTTGGTTCATGGCTAAGAAAATTAATTCCAATGCCGTCAAAACAATCTAAAGCAGGTGCCGCAATTGATGTTGCTGACGTAATCGGAGATATTTTTTGATAAAAAACAAACTATTTTTTTAATCAGGAGAAATAAAGATGAAAGCAAAAGTTTTATATCCGGGAACAAATTCCATGATTGAAGTTCATCTGGAAAAAGGTGAACAGGTAAAAGCTGAATCAGGTGCAATGGTTGCAATGTCTACAACAATAGATGTTGATGGCAAGATGGAAGGAGGAATTTTAGGTGGACTTGGCAGAATGATGGCCGGTGAAAAATTCTTTTTTCAGACTCTTACTGCTAACAGAGGACCAGGACATGTTCTCCTGGCACCAACAACTCCTGGAGATGCGTTTTTATTGGAATTGGATGGCAGCGTTGAATACAATGTGCAAAAAGATGGCTTTCTTGCTGGTTCAAACACTATTGAAGTGAATGCCAAAATGCAAAATCTGGCTCAGGGTTTTTTCAGTGGAGAAGGCTTTTTTATTCTTAAAGTAAAAGGGACTGGTACATTAGCTTTGAGTTCATTCGGAGCAATACATGAAATAAACCTCGCTCCTGGTGAAGAATATACAATTGATAATTCTCATCTGGTTGCATGGCCTTCAACAACCAGTTATCGTATCGATAAAGCTTCAAAAGGTTGGGTTTCAAGCTTTACTTCAGGTGAAGGACTTGTATGCAGATTTACCGGGCCGGGTAAAGTTTATATTCAGACCAGAAATTCAAAGGCATTTGGTTCATGGATTCAGCAATTCATACCTGCCAAATAAATTTTTGATGTTTGAGCATAATCTCCATTTAAAATCGGTAATTTATCGGGAAAAATTTTTTACAAAAGATGAGTGTGAAAAAATAATTAGCCTGATTCCTCAATATGAGGTTGAAGGTCGGTATAATGAACCTGAAAATGGGACCAGAATGACATACTATAATGCCAAAGAATTAAACCGCTGGGCTGAAAAAAAGATATTAGATAGTGCCAGAATTATCAATTCAATACACTATAAATTCGATATTACCGCTGTTTTTGATATTCTTGTTACTGAGTACTTTGAGAATGATTGCATGAACTGGCATATTGATTTGGGAGCAAGCCCTGAAAGCTCATTAAGAAAGCTTTCGGCAATTGTTTTTCTTTCTGATAAAAATGATTATCAGGGTGGCGAACTTTTGTGGGTTCCCGGTAAACCAACAAATTTTGGTTTTAATCAGGAACAGGGAGGGATCGTTTTTTTCCCTGCCTATATGGATCATAAAGTAACCACGGTGACAAAGGGTAAAAGACATTCTCTTCTGGCAGCAATAATTGGTAGTAAACCATTTAAATAAGAATTGAGATAAATTGATATGTATAATGAAACTATTGATAAATTTGGGTATCCTGAAAATTTAATAAAAGAGTACCAACACTGGGTAATACTATTAAGGCCTCAGCAGGTAACTTTAGGCTCTCTTGTTCTTGCTTCAAAAGATAAATCACAGGCAATGTCAGAGCTAAGTCCAGATGCGTTCATGGAGTTATCACAGGTTACAAAGGAGATAGAGTCAGCTTTAAAAAATTTATTTGACTATGATAAGATAAATTATCTTGTTTTAATGATGGTTGATAAATATGTTCATTTTCATGTAGTTCCAAGATATATGTCAGATAAGGTTTTTAATGATATTTCCTTTAAAGATTATGGATACCCCAAATTCCCTGATTTATCTAAAGTAAATGATTTAAACCAGAGTGACTTTAACAAACTGAAGGAACTTATGAAAAAAAATTTTTAAACCCCAATTAAGATTCTCTGAAATTTGGTACTTATATCACAAATCGTCTATAATTTAATTATCTGCACATAGCATAAAAATTAGTCTGTAAGACTGTTACATGCTGTTTTTTTGTGTCAGTTTTTAGAAAAAGGGATAAATAATGACAAATAAAAATTTAATTTCAAAACCTGAAAAAGATAACACCTAGACTCCA
>CAYRDV010000100.1:0-16958 GCA_964422885.1 uncultured Candidatus Sericytochromatia bacterium | reverse complement strand
AAAGGCAGTAAAAGAGCATAATTTAGAGGTTGAAGTTATAAGAATATCAGAAGCAAGGGAATATAAGGAAACCTTAGCAATGAAACAATATAAAAATAGTGAGTATGAGTATATAGCAATAAATTTAGATAGCGATTTTCCTTTATCGCTTCTTTAAAAACTCATACACCTCTTGAGCATTTATAAAAAAACTTATTCTGGTTATATAAACCCCTGAAATAATAAAATAACTTAAAACCTTTTCTCTTCAATGATTTATTAATTGCTAAAAGAAATTGATATTGGAAGCTGGAAAAAGGAAGTTCATTATTATGAATAAAATATTATCAAAATGTTATCTGCAAATCGTAAGAAGAACTCTGTGGAAAAATGTCAATTTTACATGGGCTCAATGCTCACTGACCTCGCAGTCATCTACTTGTTGATTGGTTCAGACACCCAATGCAGCTGACTTTTATCATCTTTGGCAGTGCGAAATCGATACCGTTCCTGAAACTGGAATGGCCACCACTCAGTCTTGTAAGAGAACACGAACGCAAAGTCAGCATAGTTGACATTTGGCCCTAGATTGAAGCTACTTGGAAACGCAATGGTATTTCCCTCACCCCGTTCCAAAGCCTTAACTAACCTGTTAACATCTGAATTGGGCTCCTTGATTAGGGATTTGAACGAGATGCAATCACCATCAACCCTTCCGTTGTTGCTGTCCGTTATTAGACAAGGAGCATATGCCACTTCAACCTTTCTCAGTCTTACATTGCCATCATTTTTGACCTGGAACATTGTTGTCAGTATGGAAGCTCCTTGCTGGAAGGTTGGCTCAACAGATAGCCGTGGGATGAACCACTGCCATTGCGTCCAGCCGCTCACCACCCACACCACTGAGATAATAAAAGTAACCTTCGGGATAATAGCCGCAACCTTGGGGAACTTCCATGAAGTTCGCAGGTGGATAGCAGGCACTTCCTGCCCCTTTTCTTTCTTGCTATTGCGCTTATTACTCTTTTTCTTCTTACGACCAGACATGGAATCCACTCCAACGTGGTTAAAAAAATGGTTGTATCCAATAAACCCGATGATTATAGAATATAAGTTTATTTGGTGTATAAGTAAATGAACTTACCAAAGAGATTTACTTTAAATTACTCATTATTTACTTCTATAAATTGATTATATTGTTTTAACTCTAAAATATGGTTTCTTGAACTGGTAAGAAATGTATAAATAATTTTAAAATCAATATTTTCAGGGTCAGTAGTAAGATTTAAAAACTCTTGTTTTGAATATATTGGTAATGCGGAAAGTTCATCATCAGTAGGATTTTTATTAAGCCTTACAAATGCAACCATTTTTGCTGTATGGGTTTTAGCATGCGGTGAATAAAACATTCCCAGTCCTGTTAGGACAGGTCTATTTTCTGATGAAGGTGATATCAGATATCGGGTTTTTTCTGCTCCCCCTTCTTCCTCAATATCAATATAAAGTGCATTTGTTTTAGTTACTTTTTTTACCTTTCCATCTTTATAAGTATAGTTATGTTTGGGAGCTGATAAAAATATCTTTATTTGGCTATTATCCTCACAAATTTTAAGAATTCGTTTAGTGATTACTAACTCTTCCTTTTTTCCATCGTGGAAATTAACTAACTGGTACACTGCATACCAACCAAAAAATTCTTCCAATTCCTTTCGTTCTTGCTTATTTTGAAAATATTCTGGAAGTGTTTCCTTAATAAAACTTTCAAATTTTTTGTATATATCTCTATCACCTTCTTCACCAAATGAAGTAAATAGTTCTATTAATTTTTCTTTTTTTTCAGAATCTGATAAATGTCTTTTTTGATAAAATGCTTGAATTATTTTATTCTCTATTTCTTCTGGAGTTTCTTTATTGATTAGTAAATGTGTTGAAAACATTTGAGCCATTTTAGAAATATGGCTTCTAATATGGGTAAGGCTTGTATACTCTCCTTTTAAAATTTGGGAGACTCTTGCCTTACTAATGTTAAGCCTCTTTGCCAGTTGAGTTAGGCTTATTCCGGTATTATTAAGATATAATTCTATTATAGTTACCATCTCATTATGACTCATAACGTAGCTCTCCTGTATTTTTCATTAAAAGTTTAAATAATATTTTTCTTGTTAAGTAGCTACTTAACTTGTACTTAATTTCGTTTAATCATTAACATATTTTCAGGTAATATTTTTATTTTACCTTAACCATATATAAATTTCTCAACGATTCTACTTAATTTCTAACAAAAATACATTTGTTAAGTAAAAGTAAAGTAAAATAATGAAAAATATATAACAGTAAAGATTATACTAAGTCTTTAAATTTTTTAACCCAAAATAGTCGAATTATATAATAAATATGTTATAATTTCTTCTGTATTAGAAAAAGTAGTATGTGAGATTTTTACTGAAATTAATATAAAAACAAGTTAAATATACCTGCATTGAGGTTATAGAGTCGTACACATAAAAGATGACAATACATCAAGAGGTTCAGGTTGTAAAACTGAATCAGGAACGTAATTTAGTAGATCAAGAATTGTAGAAGTATATCGACTTATGTGGTGATTATCTCATTTAGAACATTTCAGAATACAAATAAATAGTACTAATTGATAATTTTCATGACTTATAAAAGGGGTAAAAGAGAATGTTTCAGATATCTATACGAATAATGATAATGTCATTAATTCTGATTGGATTTTCAGGATGTATTACACAACGGGAATTCTTTGATTATGAGAGGCGTATGGATTTTTTCAATGTGACAATGGAGCCACTCAAACGAAGTGATTATGTAATACTTGGTGATGTGGAAGGCACAGCACGTTATGAACAGGGAAAGTTTATTATTGGTAGCAAAAGTTATGATGCAAAGTTTAATAACTTTGGTGTGCAGGGGATAAAAATACCTGCTTACAGGGACTTTGATGAACTGGAGCAGGCTGCCATTTATGATGCTCTTTCAAAAATCCCGGAAGCAGATTTCCTTATATCACTTCGCTTTGAAAAAACCTATGTTCTAACTAGGACTGATACTAATTTGGGGTTGGTGGCATCACGAAGGCATGAAAGTGCGGAAGTGATAAAAGTCCGTGGAAAAGCAATAAAAATAAAAACAGATAAATAATAGTCCCTATCGTTGGCACATTCTGCTTCATCAAGATTTTGGATAAATAATAAAAACATGGGTTAAATGAATAAAATATTGAAAATTTATAGGAAGAAAAAACAATGGTAAATAAACTGTCACCAGCATTATTTGTACTGATATTATTCTGCTTCTTTTTACCATTTCTGAATGTTTCCTGTAGTGGTCAAAAAGCGATGACTCTCACAGGTCTCCAGTTAGTAACAGGTACAACTATTGAAAAACCAGGTATGTTCGGGGAAAAGCAAACACAAAAGCTTGATGGTGAAATATTAGCAGGTCTTGCTGGTATTGCGGCTATTTCAGGGCTACTGTATGGTCTTGCTAAAGATAAAGCCTCTAATACAGATAAACACTCATCAGTTATTACTTCGATTATAGGAATTATTGGCATTGTTTCTCTTCTATTACTAAAAGCAAAACTTGATAATGATATATTAAAACAAGGGCAAGGGATGATACAGATTGAATATGCTTTTGGATTTTGGTTGGTATTGATACTGAATGCTGTTGTAGTCGTAATTAACTTATTTCTGTTTACAGAAGCCAAGAAGGACAAAGACATCTGAGTAAAATAGTAATTATCCTGATTTTAATATTTTCCATTAGAAAGTACTATAGCCTGTGGAATAATGGTAAATGAAATTCTGAACAAATAAATGATATTATGTTTCGTTATTTGTCCTGAATTTATCCATTAATTAGTAAAAATTTGGTAAATCTTAAATTAAGAGAAAAGGTCGCTATCATTAATGTTGACTCGAATAAAAAACCTCTAACATTTGATGTGCGAACATTAAAAATGAGAATAACGTTTTCAGCAATTATAGTTGACGTTCATCAAACATTTGAGTAATTTAAGAAAAAAATTATTTAAAAAATGAGAGCAAATAAATGAAGTTGAATAATTAATTAACGATAACAAAGTGAAAAAAATAATAAGCTTAAAAATTTTTAAGGAATAAAAATATGAAAAAACTTTCATTAAATTTTACCAAAATTTTATTGGCTATGTCAGTTACTGTAGTTACATCCTGTTTTTCTACGCCAGTAAACCAAAACAAGAAACCAGTAATTAATGTAAATAAAAATTCAAAGCCTGTATTAAACAATATAGCAACTGTACCTTCCCAACAACCAACAAATAATAATCTAGAAAAAAGTGAAATTAATTTAATTTTTGATTGGTCAGGAATTCCTGATATTTTGTTGAAAAATAAAACTGAATCTATAAGTTTAAGGATTAGCGGTCAAGATTTTTCTCCTAATTTATATAAGGAATTAAACATTTCAGAAAATCTTGATTTATTTACTCAGGGTTTAAAAGTTGAGATACCTCAAGGCAAAGATAGACAAATAGAGGTTTTAGCTATGGATAAAGATAAATTCCCTATAGCAAGAGTAATAAATAAACTGGATATATCTGGAAACCAAAATGTAAATCTAAGTTTTGAAAAAATACCGGAAAATAAAGTTGAGTTTAATAATAATGTAACTAAATTACCAGATAATCAGAATAATTTATTTAGTTTAAATTCTGATGAATTAATCTTTTCAAACAATCAAAAAATTCCCAAAACAGGGGATATAATTATAGGTCAATTTAACGGAGAGCCTTTTGCCAGAAAAGTTGTTTCTGTAACAAGTACAGAAAATAAAATTGTTTCAAAAACTGTCATTCCTGAATTATTTGAAGTTTTTAAAGATCTTAAAATCTATGGATTAAGAAAGGAATGGGTCATTAATGATTCTACTCTTAAAACAAAGTCTATAGAAGAGAATCAAAGTGTTACCATAAATAATTTGGCTTTTGAACAATTTGTATCTTTAGATTCTTTTAAAATTGATGCTAAATCGGGTTTTGATTTTGACTTTTCAGATTTTGTTTTTGAAAAAAAACATTTGCGAATTGCTCCAAAAATTAACTGGAAAGGTAGTTTAGAAGCTTTAGTTAAAACTTCTGCTGGTATAAAATTGGGTTATAAAAAAGAGGATATCGGCATAATTGAAGTACCGATGAGAATACCCCAAACAGGTGGATTGGTAAAGGTTATTGTGAAAATAGCTGTTTTTTTTGATGCTAGCGGAGAAGTATCAAAAGCTGTTGATATGAGTCTTGGAGGTGTTCAAGCTCAAAGTAGCTTAAAAGCAGGTTTTGACCTTTACTGGGGAAAAAATCCTGATACAATTTTTAGCTTTCCGACTCAATTTAATTTAATTTCACCGAGAAAAGTTTCTGATTCATTACACATTGGGGCTGAAATAGGAGCTGGCTTTTTAATTGGTGTAAGAATTGGACTTAAAGAAGGTGATAATAGTTTTGGAGGTGAAATAACAGCAGGACCAAATTTTAGTTTTGGAAGGTATTTAAATTATGATTTAGACAACACCATAACAGCTAATAGCCAAGGATGCCAATACAAATTAAGCTCTCAATATAAAGGTAATCTTGATATAAAGGCAACAGCCGCAGCAAAATTTTTGGGTTGGGATGTTTCATTTGAAAAAAGCGTATCTGCGGACTTCCCAACAAGTGAACCAAAAGAGATATTTAAAGGTGACTGTGGTTCAGATTCCAGAAATAATGTTAATTTAACAATTGATTAAGGAGAAAAAATAATGAAATTAACAAAAATATTATTACTTTTTTTTATCCTTTCTTTTTTAGTAAGCTGTGTGGCTAATAACCACATGAATACAATAACTGAGCAAAATAAGTTATTTATTCAGAGAGGAAGTGCAACAATTACAATAATATTTGCAAAACCAAAATCAAATAATTTTTCAATTAAAGTTGTTCCAACTGAAACAGATAAAATAGAAATTGACATTAAAGATGAAAATGGTAATTTTGTAAAAGATTCTTCTAACAAGGATATAAAGGTTTTACCAATACTAATTCAAGGACTCTATTATGGGAATGTGGGTGATTTTAAGCTAATAAAAGATGGAATTAATATAAAAATAAGTGATTTACCTGTTGGGCAAAAAATAAAAATTAGTGTTAAAGCTTATAAAAACGATAAATTATTAGCTTCTAATGAAAAAATAATTGCAATTCAATCAAAAGAGTTAACAGGCAACCAAGGACAAAACGAACATCTTACATTAAAAACACCTGAGCCTGAAGTAGTAAGTCCTTGCAATGGGTGTAGTAATTCAGGTTCTGGATCAGGTGGTGGTGGTTCTGTAATACCTACAGCCACTTTGAATATTACTAGTATAACCCCTAATACAGGATTTAATGATGCAAATACACAAATTACGATTGCAGGTACAGGTTTTCAGAATGGTTCAACTGTTAAAGTTGGTGAGACCAATGTATTTGGAGTTACAATGGTAAGTTCATCACAAATTAAAGCCAAAGTACCTCTTGGTATGGCTGTAGGTACTTACAATTTAACCTTAACTAATCCAGATGGTTCAAGCAAGACTCTACCCAATATTTTTACATTACAAGTCAGACCCCCTATTTCCTGGACACAAGCACCAGGACCAGTTGGAGGAAGTATAACAAACATTATAATTGACCCAACAAATTCTTCTAAGGTATATTCTACTAGTAATGGTATAGTTTACAAAAGTAACGATTCAGGAGCAACATGGTCTAATATTAGTGCTATAACGGCAGGTTTCCTTAAATTTGAGGCTAATACAATAAAGATTGATCCAAGTAACCCATCTATCATGTATGCAGGGACTAGAAGTAACTTTAACTGTAGTTGTGGGGGGATTTTTAAAAGTACAGACGGGGGAATTACATGGTCAAATGTTATTTCTGGCGGTATTAATGTTAGTAATATTGCAATTGACCCAATAACACCGACTATTGTTTACGTTACTGGTAGTAATTGGACAACTATTAACAGTTCAATAATTGCTAATACATTTTCTATTCACCCAAACAATTCTTCTATTATTTATATTGGTGCAGGGCAAGGTGTTTTTAAAAGTATAGATTCAGGAGTAACTTGGTCAGCCAGTAATTCAGGGCTTACAACTTTGTCGGTCAACTCTATTGTAATTGATCCAACAAATCCTACTACACTGTATGCAGCGACCTCAAATGGTATTTTTAAAAGCGCAAACTCTGGTGAAAATTGGGAAAATATTAGTACTGGTCTTGCAAATCTAAACATATTTAAAATTGCAATTGACCCAATTACATCTAAAAATCTCTATGTAGTGACAAATGGTGGTGTTTTTAAAAGTATTAATTCCGGTAATACTTGGTCTGTAATGACTATTGATACTCAGACTCCTTCTTTTTCATCTTTTGTACCCATAATTATTGACCCTACAAATCCTGCCGTAATTTATTTGGGTACTAACCTGAAGGGAATTTACAAGAGTGTTGATTCAGGAAGCACATGGAATCCGAGTAATACAGGAATTACAAGCTTAGGTATATCTAAACTGGTCGTTGATCCTATTGCAAATACAAATCTGTACGCAGGTGTACCGGGTCTTGGTATTTTTAAAAGTACAGATTCAGGAAATACCTGGATTCTTGGAAATAATGGATTAACAGATTTAGATATCAGAGAATTAGTTGTTAATCCTGTTAATTCAACCACACTATTTGTAGGAACTGTATCTGGTATATTTAAAAGTGTTAATTCAGGTGGCTTGTGGTCTTCAAGCAACAATGGTTTAACAAACCTTGTAATTAATAGTATAATTATTAATCCTTTGAATCCATCAATATTATACGCATCTACTGATGGAGGGCTATTTAAAAGTACAAATACAGGAGATACATGGACAGCTTTCAGTCAAACTAACCTGGAAATTAGAAATTTAGTTATTTCTTCGGTTAACCCATCTATCCTTTATGGAATCAGTACTAAAGGTGTAGTAGTTAAAAGCACTGATTCAGGTGTTACTTGGCTTCTTACAAGCCTTATTAATCTTAGTGGTAATTTGGCTTTAGCAATTGATCCGGTTAATCCTTCTAATATATATGCAGAATCCGGTACAGTTGTTTACAGAAGTACGGACGGAGGTGATTCATGGTCATCTTCAGCTTTAGGCTCATGTTGTTTTGGAGATTTCAATCAAATTAACATTCTTAGCTTAGCTGTTGATCCTATTACTCCTTCCATTGTATACGCTGGAACTAATGGAGGGTTGGCAAATGGTTCCGTATTCAGAAGTACTGATTCTGGCTTTACTTGGAATAGAATTAATGATGGTTTACCATCTTATGAGTTTTATAATACTCTGGCTATAGATCCGATTAATCCATCCAAAGTTTATGTAGGGACTTTCGGAAAAGGTATTTTTAAAATTAATTAATTCAAATAAGAATCGAAGATTTTTTTCTTATATTGGGTTGGTTAAAATAATAGTTTAAAGGGTATTGTTGAATTTCTATATGGTAAAAGTTAATATTATAAAATCAGAATAACAGTTTATTATAAGGTAATAGAAAATAAGTTAGGTTTATTATTATTTTTATTGTGGAATAAAATGAATAAAACAATCAGAATTGGATTAAGTGTTTATACTGTATTAGCATTTCTTACCTCTTGTAACTCAAATATTCCCAATAATGAGAGTTTAAAAAGCGAATCCTCTACAATTTCTAAAGTTATAAGTAGGTATTCTGTAATAGGTAAAGCAGAGTTTCCCATTAAAGAAACCAACATTGCTTTTCTAAAAAATTCTTTGAAACCTCTTGATAAAAAAGAAACAAAAAGAGAATTTACTACAAAAGCAACCCTTGGACAGGTAGGAGATACAGCAACTGTATCATTGATTTATCCCCCAGATCATGGAACTAATCCGAATAAAACTATTGCTACTGGTCTTACAGATGTTTCTGGTGTATTTACGGTAAATTCTGATGCTGCATTTAATCCTGTAACAAATGGAATTTATGTATTGGAAGCAAGTAAAAGAATAGGAGCTGCTGGGAACTCTCTTATATCTATAAGAACCTATATAAAATGGAATGAAAGTGGGTGGGATAGTATGACTACTCCTGGTTTGTTAATAAATACAAAAACAACGGCATTATCAATAATAGATAGTTATGACAATAGTATTACTTCTGCTCAGACTATAGGAACAATAATATCAGGAACACCTTCAACAGTAGGTTCGGTAAGCACAACAACAATACTTAATGTTGCAAATTTAGTAAATAACCTTTTAACTCAGGATGTTGATCCAGTAAGGAATATTTCTTTTTCTAACAGTAAATACAATGTAAACAGAGAACCAAATCATTCAAAAATTGCTTTGAATGCTGGTTTTGATTGTCCTAACTGTGACTTAAAAAATGAAACCTTAAGTGGTAATTATAGTAACAAAGACTTATCCAATGCTCTTTTGAATTCAGCTAATCTAAGTAATGCTAACTTCACAAATGCAAATTTAAACGGTTCTGTTTTAACAGGGGCAACATTGACTGGTGTAGATTTTACAGGGGCAACCTGGACAAATGGAAGAATTTGTGACAATACCTCAATAGGGGTATGTAATTACCCTCCTATTGGTGAATTCAGAGTAAATACTTATACTACATATTATCAATGGCTTCCCTCAATAGCAATGGACAACACTGGTAATTTCATTGTTACATGGCAAAATACGACTTTTGATACTTATGGTAGCGATATCTATGCACAAAGGTATAATAGTTCTGGTGTAGCACAAGGCTCCGAGCTTAGAGTTAATACTTACACTACAGGTGAACAGAGATACCCTTCAATATCAATGGATAACACTGGTAATTTCATTGTTACATGGCAGAGTGGTTTAGGAGGTACTTCGCAAGATGGAAGTGATTATGGAATATATGCGCAAAGGTATAATAGTTCTGGTGTAGCACAAGGTTCAGAATTTAAAGTTAATAGTTATACCACCAATTCTCAGTCCAAACCATCGGTAGCAATGGATAATAATGGTAACTTTATTGTTACTTGGAATGGCACAGGAACAGGTGATACAAATTATGGCGTATTTGCCAAAAGGTATAATAGCTCTGGTGTAGCACAAGGCTCCGAGTTTAGAGTTAATACTTATACTACAGACCACCAAAAGTATCAATCAATAGCAATGGATAATAGTGGTAACTTTGTTATTACATGGACAAGTAGGGATCAGGAAAATCCAAGTAATGATTATGGAATATATGCGCAAAGGTATAATAGTTCTGGTGTAGCACAAGGCTCCGAGTTTAGAGTTAATACCTATACTATAGGTTTTCAAAGTGGTGCTCTAGTAGCAATGGACAGCACTGGTAATTTTACTGTTACATGGCAGAGTGGTTATCAGGATGGAAGTTCTAATGGGGTTTATGCTCAAAGGTATAATAGCTCTGGTGTAGCACAAGGCTCCGAGTTTAGAGTTAATACCTATACTATAGGTTTTCAAAGTGGTGCTCTAGTAGCAATGGACAGCACTGGTAATTTTACTGTTACATGGCAGAGTGGTTATCAGGATGGAAGTTCTAATGGGGTTTATGCTCAAAGGTATAATAGCTCTGGTGTAGCACAAGGCTCCGAGTTTAGAGTTAATACCTATACTACAGGTTCTCAAGGTGGAGCTCCAGTAGCAATGGATAATAATGGTAATTTTGTTGTTACATGGCAAAGTTATGCTCAGGATGGAAGTCATTATGGAATATATAGTCAGAGATATAACAGTTCTGGAGTAGCACAGTAGTTGGTATTTACCCAATTTTTATTAAATCAATAACAAGATTTTATGGTTAGAACTTTTTAGTTTCATTATAAATAAGTTCAGCTTCCTCGTACTTAAAATATACCTCCTTCCTATTCAACAGAGCTAAAGGTATATGAGCATATATCTCTGTAGTTGACTGATGTACATGTCCAAGAATGGATTTTATCATCAATAGTTTATCAGGATAGTCTTTTCCTAATTCTGAAAGAAGGTAACTCAAAGCAGACCCGGCTCGAAGCATATGACAGTGATAACTTTTATTTTTATCCAATGTTCCTTTAGCCTTCCCACGCTTGGCTGCTGCCTTTAACTGTTGGGCAATAGCATCTGTTAGTTTCTCCCTCCGAGTAGAAAGAAACATTGGTTTTTTAGGATCAGACTCAGCCCAGCCTTTTGCTAGTCGATAGATAGGATTTTGATGGTACTCTTGTATCCTCTCCAATACAGCTCTTGATATAAAGGATAATCTATATTTTTTAGCCCCAGCCTTGCCCTTAGCTCCGGGAACAATAATTGGATAATAATTTGCGTTGGGGAAGAATCGGGTATCCGGTAAATCACCTTTGGTTAATGCTAAACCCTCACTAATCCTGAGTCCAACGTCAAATAACATGTGAAAAAATACTTTCTCCGATTCATGATATAGTTCATTTATTAAAACAATAAACTCGTCAGCTCCGATGGATTTGGGGACTGAGTTCTGGTTACGTCCTCTACTAATAAGCTTACCAGACCTGAATGGATTATTTTGCTCATCCCTTGCTCTGCCAGCTCTATCAGTCTGTAACCATGACAGAAATTCTTTTACAGTAGACTGAACATAATTTGGAACTTTTTCAGATATGACCCAATCTTCGATAAACTCACGGTCGAGAGTTGCTAGTACCTCATCAATAGTCAGGTTCTGGAAATACTGGGAAGTTTCAATCCAACCCAATAACTTCTTAATCCGTTTTGAATATGTTGAGACCGTGTCAGGACTATAACTTACACCACATAATGAAGCTAGGTGCTTCGACCATTTTGTAGCTAACCGAATAATATTTTCGGTACTGTCAAAGTAAGTATAATATTCGGTTCCTTTAATTTCATTTTTTGTATGGGTTATCATGTTTACATCCCTGTCTGATTGTAATTATCAAGGTTAATAATTTTGCTTGGAAGTATCAGATTATTCTGATTCTTTAGTTCATCTTGTAAAGAGATAATTTTTTTATTTAAATTAGCTATGTGCTTTTTCAGATTGTCATTATCCACTTCCAATACGGTATTTTTCTTGGAGAGAGTAGCATTTTCTCTTTTAAGTATCGTATTTTGTGATTTTTCATAATCAAGTTCATTGAATAATTTTGTATTATCATCCCGGAGTTTTGTAATTTTTTTGTGAAGTTCAGATGTGCTGGGAAATTGTATCTGTTTTTTTTCTTTCTGATTCTTCTGTTCTTCTTTTATTTTATCCAGTTCAGGTTTAATCCACGCTTTGTAATACAGACCTCTTTCCTTAATTCCGGTTAACTCTGATATTGTCTTTATGATTGGCTTAAGCCTGTCTTTTCTGATTTGTTCCAGTGCTGAAAGAATAACTTCTTCTCTTTCAACAAACTTTTCTGCATTTTTATCTTCAAATCCAAAATTACCACCAGATTTTGTTTTGATATCCTGACCTGTTGATTTAAAGTCCTCATTATTAATGTTGTCATTTTTTCCAGTATCATTTTTCATCAGGTTACTGCTCCTGTACCAGTTCAGATAAATAATCTAAACTTGTTTTTAAAGACAAATAGTTGTCATACAATATTTTACTGTTGTCGGATTGTATCTTATCTTCTGCTTTTTGTAATAATGCTCGTAGTGATGGTATAATCTGATTTTTAAGGATATATGAGTCACCATCCAAATTTAATTCTTGGATGCAGAGGGGCATATCTCTTTGTATTTCATTAGTGTCACTCCAATTACGAGTACAAGTCCCAAAATCAACACTAACTGGCTTTGTAGCTTGTTTACTAAGCTCTTTGATAAATTGTTTAGCTTCCTTATCACCTAAAGCCAGACCAGAAAAGGATTCCTTCAGATTCAAGTTCTGTTGTTGAGGAACCAAACCGGGATTATAAGTTTTTGCCATCATTTCTTTTTTTGAGTAATCTGTTCCAAGAACACTTTTGTATAGATTTTCCTTGTAATTTCCATACCCCATAGTGGTCTCAGAGGGGATTAGTGAAAAAGCTTTATATGCGTGTTTTAGCTGTTTTGTTATAAATATCAACGACAAATCAGCACGTTGCAATTCCTGCACCAGAGATGTTCGAAACCTATGTGGGCTAAGGTGGAGGTGTTCAAACCGTTTATCTGTATCAATAATCCTAAAAAAACTGTTGAGTCGGTCATTAAGTCCCTGATTCGATATGGGTTTATTTTCTGTTGATGTTTCTATTGTACTGAACAGGTAGTCTTTAAAATTAACTTTTTCACATATTAGTGATAAACATCTATAAGCATCCCTAACTATTGGAATAGCCAGCCATTTGTCATAATTATCTTTTTTATCAAGTGCTTGATTTTTTATAAGAGTTGAATTTAAAACCCAGTACTCCCCTTCCTTTTTCAAAGCTCCAGTTTTAATACTAATAGACTCAGAATATCTATTTCCCGTATAGAGCAAGACTAAAATCATAGCAGCCGATTGTACCTGATACAAAAAATTATGAAGCTCTTCTGCAAAACATTTATATTTTGTTTTAAATCTTCCGGTAAACTGACTTGTATAATGGTTTCCATTCTCCTGAATGTATTTTCTTCTGATACTGTAATCCTCAAACATCTCTGATTGACGTGGATTTTTAGTTTTAAAATCTATTACTTTATCAGTAATAATAGTTTTATCATTTATCTGTAAGTTCATGGCATAAAGAAAAGAACCGATTATTTCACAACACCTATTAGTAAGAAATTTTAAAACTGGCTCTGGCAAGGTTTTATCTGATACTGTTTGAACCGTTCTTCCAAATTTAATATTTTTGAGGTCGTATTTGTTCCATGTGATTGGTTTGAACTTCAAATTATTTTTTACAACATCATTACATATGAGTCCTAAAGCATCTTTAAGCCTTTTTTTTTCATAAGGATAATGTTGAAGGGCTTCTTCTATATGCCATATATTTATGTCTCCCAGACTTTCAAAATCCTCATAAGTATTTACCTTAAAATATGAACAGGTAAAAGAGAAAAAGTTAATTAGCATCCGAAGCTTTTTGACGATGGTTACAGGCTTGGGTTCTTGTAAGCCCAGTAATTGATAATACCTGTAATACAAGCAGGTGATAATTTTAAATTCATTGACCATCTGGTCAGTAAGAAGTGGAACAAATTTCTGTTTTTGGTTCTTTTTCAAAAATACATTTTCTTTTTTTGATATTCTGAACTTAGCCCAGTTTAAAATCATCTGATTATCCGGTGTAGCCATTAATCTTGTTGTTTTATCAGTAAAAAATATCCATTTATCATCTGAAAAAACATTATTATCTGTTACCTGAAAATCGGGAGGGATGACTAACTGACCACTGACCGCTTGTTCAAACCTATCTGATTCATCATTAAATTTATTAGCAATATTACCCATATATTATTAAACAATAGCCCCCGTGATATCTGCTTCAGAAAAATATTTATTCGGTTTAAGCAGATCCGCTATAACCTTATTGGCTTTAGTCAGTAAATCGGTCAGGTTATCATTATCATCTGTGGTAAGAGCTTGTTCAATTAATGATTTATGGTTGTTGATAACAGGTAAATTATCTTTTGTTACCAACAGATTTTTACAAAATAAACAGATAAATGATGTTTTACATCCCGGTAGATTATATGATTCCTGTTTATTACATGTAACTGGTTCTGGATCAACTTGGGGTTCAACTTTTGTATTTGTTTCATGAACAGTATTTAAAGCTTTACTTATTTCCTTTTGTTCTGTTATCAATAAATTTTCAGAATCCAAATATGTATAAAGTTGTTGCAGATTTTTATGTCCGGTCACAAGCTTTATTTCGTGAAGGGAGAAAGCTTTGATAACCAGCTCAGTTATTAATGTGGGACGGAACCTCTTTAAGTTAAATATTAATTTTTTACCATCACTATCTTTAAGTTTATGTTTTCTTACTATTTCATTTGTCCAATCATTTGCGATAGTACTATTGAGCTTGGTAACTTTTCCTATTTCATTTGTATTAGTTTTTTCAAATAAAAATAAATAATCTTTATCGGTATCATCTGCTGTGGGGACTAGGGATTCTGTAAGTTTTAAAATATTGTTTATTGTTTCAATAATTAGTTCAGAATGATTTTTACCTGTAACATCATCAATTAATCTCTCAAACAGATACAACGGTAGAGTCAAGGTTTTAAAGCTACTCCTTCCCTTCGCATATTCTATATACCAGTTGCCGGATTTCGGTTCAAGTTTTAAGCAGTCACGCTTCAGGTTAAATAGGCTATCAGGATTCATTCCGGTTAAATAAATTAACTTTACCGCCAATGGTAAAACTATATGACAACTGGTATAAGATGTAACTCCCAGCTCCTGATAGAGCTTTGTATATCCTCCTGGAAGCCTAGCTGCATACTGGAAAAATCTTAAATGTTTTTTATTTTCCTCGGTATTGGCAAGAGCCTTGCAGTCCATATTATTCTCAAAATAATGGATAATGTTATCCTTGAGACCCCACCCACCTTCAGGATGTCTACGGTCATGGAAGCTTTTACGTTTATGTCTTAACCTCGGATTTCTACCAACATCTGTTTTTACATATGGGGTTAATAATCTCTCCGAGAACTCAACCATCGGATTTATTACATTAAATATATCCCTTAGATTAGCCTCAGAATAGGCTTTACTCTGCTTTGTCTCCTTCACACCGGATAAAGAGGCATCAAGAGGTTTTTGTTTGATTAATTTTAAATCTAAAGCGTAACCCATCGCCTGACGGAGTGCAGACAAGTAGTTGACTCTTGTTAAAGAGCATAAATCTTTCTGGGACAGTAACCATTTTTTAAAATTAATTAGCTCAAGTAAATCCCACTCCTCATGGATATAAAAAACATCCCTTTTATTAGCTCTGTTGTTGTTTTTATCCGTGAGATATTTACAATAAACATAATAGATATCTTTACCTAAAGATTTTTGGGATATCGGATTATCATAAAAGGATACTCTTCTCTCGATTACTTCCAGAAACTGGATATAAGGCTCTTCCAGTGTAGGTTCTGTTAATTTAAATCTTATAAAGCTTGTTTTACACATAAAAAATATTTTTTAATATCTCCAATACTGTCTCGTAATCAATGTCCCAACAATTGCTTTACATCCGATTTAAAGTAATGAGGATTTACTTTATCTAATATAGATGATAACATAAAAATATGATTTTGGAAGTAATTATGATTAAATTAGATATTATACACATATAATAAAGTAATATCCATATATTATTGTGTATACCCTGATAAAATTTATAAAAATATCTTTAATTACTTCTAAGTGTAGGTGAGTATAAAAAAATAAATCCTGTAAAAATAATCTGGGGATTACTTTTTTATATTTACCTAAAAGTTTAAGAAATGGTTTGGGAGCATAGATGCAAAGCAACAATAACAACTTATCAACATATAACCCTGTACTTATCAGTAGTACAGATACTACTAATATTTATAAAAACAATACTGAAGCAGGTTATTGTCCTGATACTACCTGTAACATGGGTGGTTATGATATTGATAATACTTCAATAGATATAGTTAAAAGCCCTGATATCATCAGTAACATAGTCAATATAGCTGTTGATAATAAAACCCATATAAACCCTTACTATCATCTATCTATCAGTAACACAGGTAATAACGGTAAGGATAATAAATTAGGTTATGGTACTGTATATCCTCTTACTACCTATAACACAGGTAGTATTAAAAGTTATTATCAAAACATCTATACTACTGGTTATCCTCTCTATATCAGGTCTACTGACAATAATAAAGTATCCATATCTACTTTTACCTATATAGATAATAGAGCTATCACCTCCCACAATCGCTCCATTAGCACC
>CAYRDV010000099.1:0-16960 GCA_964422885.1 uncultured Candidatus Sericytochromatia bacterium | reverse complement strand
GTTCTGGGATTTAAGGGCTTCTTAAGGTTTTCTACTAAAATTTAATGCACCCATTTAAAAAAGCAGCAGGAATTAACCCTTCAAATTGGAAAGTATATGATGAATTGGGAAAAATTTATTCAGAAGCAGGAAATACCGATGACGCATATATTGCTTTTAAAGAGGCCGCAAAATATAAGCCAGAATTAAATTCTGAAATTAAAGATCATTTGAAAATGGGGATGAAATATCAGAATGAAGGAAATTATAATCAGGCTATAAATGAATATAAGCAGGCATTGGCAGATAAGCCAGATAACCCTGATTTGATAAATAATCTGGGAACCGTTTATTATTTACAGGGAAATTACCTTGAAGCAATAAAATATTTTAAGGAAGCAATTAAAATTTCTCCTGATAGCAGTAAATACTATAACCTTGCTCTTTGTTATCATTCACAGGGTAAAATTACTGAAGCAAAATTTGAATACAAAAAATCCTGTGAACTTGGTTTTAACCCAGGTTGCGAGGCTTTAAAAGAAATTCAAAAATAAATTTTAATTATTGTGTAGGGACATGCCATGGCATGTCCCTACAATCAAATTCTAATGTATTAATTTATCTGAACAAAAGACACCTTAAATTTAGATAAGAACTGGCTCAAACTATTTTCCATTAAAATATTTCTGGCAATATTATCATCAATTATTGCTGTATCACCACCTAAAACGCTTTCGGCTTCAACAATCATTGGATTTTCACCACTGCGTTTTTTCGCCGATTCAATATTATCTGAAAAAATGGCAATCCCATTGTTAATCAGATAATTAAACTGTTCTTCGTTTAATCCGTCCATATTACAGTACACGGAAACGCCGCTTTCCGAAACGATTCTTGGTGACATCCTGCCATGAAAATTTTCCCCAGGTTTTATCATAATAATCAGACCGGTATAATTATGGGCATAAGGATTTAAACCTGTTTCCTTGTTTTTTCTAATACTGGCAGCTTCAACTGATGGTTTTTCCTCTGCGTAACAATAACTGGCTGTTGAAATAACAGCAATTGAAGAGAAAAGTATTGTAAATGCGATTTTTTTTAAAGAACTTTTCATTCTAACCTCCGTTTTTAATTAATTAATGGGTAGCCCGGCTAACTTATACAAGTCCCGTGGCTTTGCGTCCCTTTCTCACGAAAGGTTTGCCTTTTTCCTTTAGAAAAAAACTAAAGGATTAAAAATGGGGATCTTCAATTGGGGGATCTTCTGAATCAATGTTTTTGACTAAATTCATTATTCCCGATTCATAATTACTTTTAAACACATTTTTACAAATCGAAATAATTTGCAAAAAAAAAACAATGGGGATTAGACCATTGTTTTTTTTTTGCTTAGAAATTACTTTTTTAATTTGTGCTGAAATTCTTTTTTAAATTTTAATATTTTGGGGTTAATTACAAAAGAACAATATGGCTGATTAGGGTTATCAAGATAATAATTCTGATGATAATCCTCAGCCTTATAAAATTTAGTAATTGGACTTATTTCAGTAATTATTGGGTTTGGCCATAAGCGGGATTTATTGGTTTCAGTTTTTGATGCCTCAGCAATTCGTTTTTGCTCTTCACTATGATAAAAAATGGCGGATCTATACTGGGTTCCTTCATCATTACCCTGGCGGTTTAGGGTTGTTGGATCGTGAACATGCCATAAAACTTCCACTAAATCTTTAAAAGATATTTTTTCCGGATTAAATTCTATTTGTATTACTTCAGCATGACCAGTGTTTCCACTACAAACCTGCTTGTAAGTCGGATTATCGGTTTTACCACCTGTATATCCTGATTCTACAGAAATTACGCCATTGAGTTGCTGAAAAAGAGCTTCAACACACCAAAAACATCCGGCTCCAAATGTTGCTATTTCCAATTTACTATTTTCATCAGCCATTTAACTTTATCTCCAAAAAAAATTTAAATAATACAGATTTACTTCCTTAACCTGTTAATATTATAAATGCCAGACTGGTTTTTAGTCTGATTAATTTGCATATTGATAAAGTATGTTTTTTAAATTATTATCATAAAAAGCTTATCTTAAAAATGAAATTACTCTTTTTGGAAAATTAAAAGAGGCTAAAAAATTGATTGAAAATTCTATATTAAATCAAAGATATCAGATTCAGGAAACCATCGGAAAAGGTGGGTTTGGAAAAACTTATCTTGCTTTTGATCAAAGAGCCGAAAAACGTTGTGTCATTAAAACAATCCAACTTAAAAAGTCTGAAGCAATCAAAGATTTGGATTTTATTAAGCGTGAAGCAAATGTTCTATCAAGTCTTAATCATTCACTAATTCCAAAATTTATCGAGCTGATCAGTGATGAAAATGATAATGAAGTTAATATTTACCTTATACAACAATATATTCCTGGGAAAAATCTTTTTCAGGCAGTAAAAGAAGGAAAACATTTAAATGAAAAAGATGTTGTGCGTATTGCCCTGGATCTAGTAAACATTCTTGAATACCTTCAAAGCTTTTCTCCGCCAATAATACATCGTGATATTAAGCCCAGTAATATTATACTTTCACCTACTGGTAAAACATTTCTTATAGATTTTGGAGCTGTCAGGGACAAATTATTGCACTATGATATGCCAAATCAGGGAGTTTCAACTATTATTGGGACGCAGGGATATATGCCGATTGAGCAATTTGAAGGTAAAGCTGTTCCTGCCTCTGATATTTATTCACTGGGAATGACCCTTATTTATTTACTTTCACATAAAGAGCCATTTCAACTTGAAAAACACAAATTAAAATTTAATTTTCGTCCTTTTGTTAACATTTCCAAAGAGTTTGCAAATCTGATTGAAAAAATGGTTGATCCAGACTGGGAAGAACGTTTTAACACAGCCAGGGAATTAAAAAAAGAGTTGCAAAAATTACTAAATGATAAAAAAAGTAGTAAAAGTAATATATTTATGCCTATTTTACTTACGATTGCAGGTATAGCTGGTTTTACCGCCTATAATTTTTATATTGATAATAAGGTTTCGGAAAATACAGAAAATCAGGTTATTTCTCAAAAACAGGCTGAACCTGATAGTAAAAAACCTGTTAACAATATAGCAAGTACTTCCAGCCATCAGGAAGCCAAAATAATTCCTAAACCAGTTCCTTCTGTTATTAAACCAATTAAAAAGCCCATTCCTAAAAAAGTTAAATCTGCGGTTAAAACGGTTCCACCCCCAAAAATTAAAAATACTCAAAATAATAAGTATTCATTCATCCAAAAACAGTCTTTTACCGGAGATTGTTACAAATATCCGGAAACTGTTACCTGTATCAGATATTCAGATGGTTTTATTTTACCAGTGTATGAAAAGAGTAGTTCTTTGAGTAACGATGTGCCTTCATCTGATAAAAATATTAAAATCTCCAGGGGGGTATATGCCAAATATTATCATGTTTTAAATACTAACCTGATAAAAATTACCCCACCAAATTATTTGGATAAGATTACCACTAATACATTTTCTCTATATCTCCCTGGATTACAAAAAAAGCCCTTAATTGCTTCAGATAAAAAAGGTAATTTTGTAATAGTCTGGCAAGGGGATGATACAAATAGTTCGGGGATATTTGCCCAGGTTTATGATTCAAGTGGTTTACCCCGAAGTCCGCAACTCCAGGTAAATGATACCATTACCGGAAACCAGGAAAACCCTGTCCTGGCAATGAACAATAACGGTAATTTTATAATTGCCTGGGAATCACAAGGACAATCTGGGGCAGGAAAAGCTTTATTTGGTAAAAAGTTTAACAGAGATGGAGAGGCTTTTGGCAAAGAATTTAGTATATCTTCAGATAAAAGTGATAATGATACTTTTGCATTAACTATTGATCATAAAGAAAACATCTTTGTTGTTTTCTCAAAACGGAATGAGAAATGGGAATATGAACTTATTGAGAAAAAATATAATTATCAAGGTAAATTTATTCAGTTTAGAGTAGCATCATCCAAAAATTATTCTGGTTTTAACCCTGATATTGCTGTTGATAATTCAGGTAATACAATTATTACCTGGCAAAATAAAAATAATAATGATTTTAATATTTATACCCGAAAATTTGATATCAATGGCAACCATTTAACCACTGAAACAGAAGTAAATAATTTTAAGGTAAACGATCAGATGAAGCCAAAGGTTTCTGCTGATAATTCAGGAAATTATATTATTACCTGGCAGAGTTATGGACAGGATGACAGTTATTGGGGTATTTTCGGACAAAAGTTCAACAAAAATGGAAAGCCTGTAGATTCAGAATTTCTGGTTAATACTACAACCTCAGAATCTCAGGAAAACGCCTCGGTGATTAATATTGGTTCAGGAAATTTTATTATCGCCTGGGAAAATTCTATAAATAAAAGAGTAGATCTTTTTATTAAAAGGTTTGTAAATGGAAAAACATTTGGAGAAGAAATAAATATAAATGAAACACCTTTAGAAAATAGCTGGAGACATGAAGGTTATTTTTCTCAAACTTATGCTAATAATGGTAATTATTTAATGATTTGGAAAAACTCTTATAATGAAATTTATCTGAAAAGATTCAAAACAAGATAAAATCACTTTTGGATTCTGATAGAGGTAATTAAACCTTTTTCACAAAAAATTGCAAATTTATCCCAGATGGCTCCTTTAGGTGATTTCATCCGGGGAGCACCATAAATTTCAATTGCCTTTTCTACGGTATCACCAATTCCTAACCCTTTACTTGTTTTTCCTCTATAATCAGAACCAAATTTTAATTCGCTGACAGATTCATCATTATCATCAAAGAAAATTGATAAAGAAATATCATTATAAAAATAAAGTAAATCATTACCCATAGGGCTATATTTGCTAAATTCTCTCATAATTTCAATGACGTCTTTTCGTAAAGTTTTCCCTACGACAATACCCAAAGCAACACCAGGTTCAAATATCGTAAATTTTTTATTAAAATCTGTTTCAGATTTGATATTTTCAACTGCTTTTTGTTGTTCAATTGCCTGTTGTAAAAATTCCGGGCGGGATCTAACAACAGCTTGAGGCTGTAAATCACTTTGATTTAAGATATTTCTTAAATCTGGAGAAGTCTCAGAAATTTTTGCTCTTAAATCAGCAGGCAACTGTGCTTGTACTGAAGAATTCATTGAGGCCAGTAAGCTGGCTGCTTCGGGTGGGAGTTGGCTGGCAAAATGTCCCATCATATCTGAAGCATCGGTAATTTTTCTTCCATTGATCGCGATTACTATTTTTTCTACTTCTTTTTCCAAGGACATAGAATTACCCCAATAATATTTCTGTTATCTTACTGTTAATAAATATACTATCATAATGAGTTATTTTTTTAAATAGACTACGAATTTATAAAATTGTTAAATATATTGTAAATAGGGTCTTTAAGGCAAAAGTTAATTTATTGTTAATTTTTACTGTTAAAAAATATTTTCAAACTTTTGTAACTAATTTTATATAAAAATTAATTTTTTAGCAGGTATTTTAATATTCAAAAATCCTAAATTTATTAGTATTAAAATACCTCGATGTTCACATCGGGGTTTCCCCAAATTCTTTGGGGCCGGGGTTTACCCCGGAGTTAATACTAACAGGGGCCCCACATTGTGGGGATTTATTTTGTTGGAAATTACAACTATTATTTGACAGATTTTCTTACAATGGGTATAATTATTATATAAGCTTTTGAAGCTATAAACAGGTTCAACAGGAGCATATAAACAATGACTGATTTAAAAGATTTAAAAAAAATTATTCCCTTTAAATGGAGAATACAATCATTCAGTAAAAATTATCCATCAGCAACATGTGTTGCTTATATTGATGCCAGAGATGTTATGGATTTACTTGATGAAATTGTTGGACCAGAAAACTGGCAAAGTGATTACAAAGAAATCAAGGGAAATTTATATTCCGGCATTGCTATCAAAATGACTGATGAATGGGTTTGGAAATGGGATTGTGGGACAGAACCGTTTACTGAAAAAGCAAAAGGAGAGGCCTCAGATGCTTTTAAACGGGCTGCTGTAAAATGGGGTATCGGGCGCTTCCTTTATGATTTACCAATTCAATATGTAAAAACCAGTGATATTAAACGTGAAAATAATTATCCATTTCCAGTTCATGAAAATGGTCAGAAAATAAATGATCTTACACTTTATCTTAATGAAAGTTCAAAGGTTTCTTTTATTGTAAACCACCTATTTGATAACCCAACTACTACAAAAAATACTAAAAAGGTAAATAAGGCAATTGAAGAAGTTGAAAAGTGTAACAACCTTGATGAACTAAGAAAAGTAAGGGAAGAGAATCAGGAGTTTGAATTTAGAAACAGTAAATACAAAAAATCACTTTCAAAAAAATATGAAAATTTATCGGTAAAATTAACCGATGAAAATATTGAAGTAGGTTAAAAACTATTAAGCTTTTTACAACTAATTTATGGAAATTTTTGCTATAATTATAATAGTATCTGGCAAAAATAGCTAATAAATTTACATTACTATATTTTACTAAAAAATATATTTAATTGACCCCCGATAAAAATTATTTCAATAAGGTGAGGTTATGATTAATATGGTTTTTAAAAATTTGAATTTTTATGGACTACCCATTTATTCAATAAAAAAATCAAATGAAATTTTTATTGAATTCACAGAATTTTGTAATTTATTTAGTCTTTCATCAGGATATTATGCTGGAAAAATCAGGAATAGTTCCTTATCCAAAGCTCTCAATAAACAAGTCATCCCTTCAGCTAATGGCTTAAGGTATAAAAATATTTTTAATATAAAATATCTGGATGAACTTTTTAAGTTATGGGAAAATATCTGGCAAAATAAAAATATGCAGAAAATTAATTCCAGGCTTGATGAATTTTTAATATTTACCTATTCTGCCTTTGATGATCTTCTTAAGGAAGAATATTTACCATTTTCAGAGTTAATAATCGAGCCAAAAGGCAAATTAATTATCAAAGAAATTAATTTTAAAGCGATCAATTTACTGGTTTTAAAAAAATTTCCTGAGGATAAAATTTTTATTTCCCTGAAAAATGTTTTTGAAGAATTTGGGCTTGACCCAATAATTGAATTACAAAAACTACAGTTAAATGAGTTTTTTATCAATAATATTTCAAAAATTCCTCTGGAAATAGGAAAAGATATCAGAAATATGTTTTTCATTGATTTGGAAGGTTTTTTTATTTTACTGGAACAAATACCTGTTCAAAGGGACGAAATAATTCCCTACTTTGAGGATTTTAAACTACAAATCAAATCATTAATAAAAGACGCATTTGAAGAAAAAACCAGTATTCATATACCCAAAACATTTCTTGAAGCATTAAACAAAATAATAACAACTGAAGAAGAAAACTGTCGCTTAAAAGAAGAGGTGTTAAAGTTAAAACTGGAAAATTCAGAAAACAGAAAAAAAGCAGAAATGTACGATTTAATGCTGGACGCCCGAAACTCTCAGGACATGAAACAGGTTGCCAATGTTTTTGGTATTGGAAGAAACAGACTATTTGAATTTTTAAGAGAAAAAAATATATTGATTGATGAAGGGCCTGAACATAATTTACCTTACCAGAAATATATTGACTCAGGTTACTTTATTGTCAGAAGGGTAATCATTCATAGAACAAACGGCGATGAGCTAAAAACTCAAACACTTGTTACACCAAAAGGTATTGGTTTTATTGGCAGAGTGCTTAAGAAAACACTAGAAACAGGATATCTGAATATTTTAATGTTAAATAACAGTAAACATTTAACTGATATATTACAAAATTAGCCTTAATTTTCAGAAACCATTTATAATCTATAATTCAATTATTATGGAAAAAATTTTGATTAAGGATTTTTAAATGAGAAAAACATTTTCTTTCCTGATAGTTTTACTTTGTTTTTTTATATTTGCCTGTACTGATAATTTACTTCCTAATATTGCATCAAAAGAAATTAATTATAAAGATTTAATTGTTCGCTATAAACCAGAGGTAAATATTACTGAAATTAAAAAACTAGAGTTGAGGGAAGGAATAGAAAGTGATATTTTATCGGCGGAATTAAAAATATTCAGAATTAAAATTAATAATGGTAATTATCAAAATTTTAAAAAAAACTATCTTCAAAGTGGCCTGATTAACTATATTGAAGAAAACACAAATTATTCCTTACCAGATTTTAAAGTGCATTCTACCCAGCAAAATTTTTCTATAAAAACAAATGGTTTAGTACCCAATGATCCTTTTTATAATCTTCAGTGGAATATGAAAACAATTGATGCAGATAAAGCCTGGGAAAAAACCAATGGAAATAAAAACTTAATTGTTGCTGTAATTGACTCCGGTGTCGATCCTGAACATCCTGATTTAAAGGAAAATTTATTACCTCTGATTGATATTTTGGATTCTGTTGGGGAAAGTGATATTTATTCTGATAGTAAAATAACCATAGATTTTAAAGGAAAGGATGGAAATGGTCATGGAACACATGTTTCAGGAATAATTGCAGCTTCATTTAATAATGCTACCGGAGTTGCCGGCCTTGCAGGAAATGTAAAAATACTACCAATTAAAGCGGCAACATTAATAGGAGTTACTTCAGCTGCTATCCTCACCAAATCTATTACAACAGCATTAGATAATGGGGCAAGAGTTATTAATATGAGTATTGGCGGAAACAGAGAAGCTGCCACACAATCATTAATAGATGCTGTAAATCTTGCTATTCAAAAAGGAGTTCTGATAGTTGCTGCGACTGGAAATGAGAGTGACAGATCAAATGGGGTAATCAAACAAATTGGAGCCCCAGCAATTTATTCAGGCGTACTTTCTGTAAGTGCTTTAACTTCTCTGGACAAAGTTGCTAATTATTCAAACGGAGGGCCAGAAGTGGAAATATCTGCTCCCGGAGGTAGTGGCAGGCAGGGTGAAGGTGAAAGAATTTATTCAACCTGGCCAACATATAATACCTACAGATTTTACAAATCCGGGGTTAGTGGTTCCTATGCCTATCTTTCAGGTACATCAATGGCTTGTCCCCATGTAACGGGTACGGTTGCTTTATTATGGTCCATTTACCCAAATCTCACCGCTCAGCAAATCAGAGTCAGGATTTTATCAACAACATCAGATGTTAATTCAAAAGGATTTGATAATTCAACCGGATATGGAAAACTAAATACGAATAAAGCACTTATTTTAGATTCACATGATAAGAAGTAGTAGCAGAACAGTATTCTGTCCCTACTGCTACATTAAAAATGAACGGTTAGTCATGTTTCGGCTTTCTTTGACGATTTGAAAAGGATGCCAGTATCTTTCCGTTGTTTTAATAAATTCCAGACATTTTTTAAGCTCTAAAGGCTTAACAATATAGTTATTGTGTGGCACATTGTATTTTTCAAACACAATATTTTCTTCAAGAGGGGTAAAAATAATCATATGGGTTCTATTTAATTTTTTATCTTTTTTAAATTCTTCAAGAACTTCCAGACAATAGGGTAGATTTAAATCCAACATTAAAAGACATGGTTTGGACGGGTTAGTAAATCCTTTTTCATTTTTGATAAAATCCAGAGCTTCTATTCCATCCCTGACGATATGAAGTTTATTTTCCAGTTTATTTTCTTTTATGAATTCCTGAATTATTAATGAGTAATCAAAATTGTGTTCCAATAGGACAATATCAATTGGGCTATAAATATTTGCTTTAAGCATTTTTCACCTTACTCCGTTGTAAAAGTAAAATAAGTTCATTTTAAAATATAACATTATCAACAATAAAAATGTTTGTAATTGATCCCTATCAATAATATTTTTTTTGATTAACTAAACATACTAAGTAATGTTAATTATATTGTCTACTAGTTGCTATTAAATTAAAAATTAAATATGATAATAAATATAGAAAAAAACAGCATTTTTTTTAATTAGCCAAAGCTAATTTATTTGATTATAATTATTGGAACAGAAATATTTTATAAAGGTTTTGTGATGAAAAAAGCATTTTTTTTATCTTTTACTTCATTGTTGTCTTTGTATCTTATTAAAGGTTGCTCATCAGGTATAGGCTCAAATCCCAGTACAAATTCAACAATACCAGGAGAGAAAACACTTCTGGCAATATATATGGTTGGTGGTAATCTTGAAGATGATGTAAAACCTCGAAATGGCACTCCTGATGAAAAGGAAAAAGGTAGTATAAGTACGGCTGGTGCTGGCTCCAGTGATTTAAGAGAATTACTGGAAGGTTATCAGAATCTTACTGAAACCGAGCAAAAATCTCTGGATATTCTTGTTGGTTTTGGCGGTGGTAGAAAGCAGGGCTGGAAAGGGATAAAATACGCTGATATATCATGCCTAATAAAAGATTCAGAAGATCGATATTTTGGTAATGAATCATGTTATAAATATTCGGAGATAGAGGCAAATATGGCTACTTCCGATACCCTGACCAAATTTTTGCAATTTACAAAAAAAAATTACTCAGGCGATAAGAGAAAAATATTACAATTATGGGATCATGGCTTCGCTTATCTTGGAATGGGTAATGATAGTGTAAATGGTTCTGATCTTATTACATTACCTGAGTTAAAAGAATCTTTTACAAATTCAGCCGTTTCCTTTGATTTAATTGGCTTTGATGCCTGTCTTATGGCAAATCTTGAAGTAGCAAAAGTAGTAAAAGATTTTGGTACTTATATGGTAGCTTCTGAAGAACTTGAACCGGGACATGGGTGGAATTATACTGACTATCTGGAGATTCTTTCTGCTAATGGTTCAGCAAATTTCGAGCAAATCGGTAAAAAGCTTGTTGACTCATATTTTGATAATCCTGATCACAAATCTGAAAATAAAAAAGACAAAACTCTTTCCTTAATAAATTTAAAAAAAATTAATTCGTTATTAAGCCAGGTCGATCAATTTGCTGGTAAGCTGGATTTAAAAAACTTTCCCATTTTGGTTAATAATTTGGAGGCAAGTCAGAAGTTTGGTTCTTCAGTTAAAAATGGTACTATATACTCTATTGACCTAAAAAACTGGGCTGGTAATATCAAAAAAGATTTACCTGATATGGATATTTTTGCAGGCCAGGTAATTAAAACAATTGAAGAGCTTGTTATTTATGAACGTCATGATAAAACAAAACCAAATTCATCAGGCCTTTCTATTTTTTCCCTAAATAAGGTATTTGAAAATAAATATGGACCTAACCAGGCTGTTTCAGATTCATGGCTGGGCTTTTCCAGATCTTTTCTTTCTGTCGGTGAGAGTGATAATATAAACCCCGAAATTAATAATAACGGATTTCAGACTAAAGCAACAGAACCAGGAAAATGTTCTTATGAAGGCCAGGAAGGACAGTGTATCAATGTTTCAGATAATAAGTGCCTCAAACGTGTTGATCAGGTTTTATCAGTAAAAAAAGATGAAGATAATTTATTAATGATTGGTACCAGACCACTAAGTCCAATTGATAACAAGGGAAATTATTTTCAACCTAAATGGGATGGGCAATGGTTTTCACTTTGTGATGGTGATTGTAAATCTGGTAAAACTATTTTCCCTTCAGCCTATTTTTATGGAAAAGCTGAGGATGATTCTGTAATATACACATCTGATGCTTTACTTAATGGAGAAGAAGTAACCTTTTTCCTTCAGGCAAATAATAAAAATAAAGTAATCTCTCAATGGGCAGTCCCTTATAGTATAGGTACTGAAGGAGAAGTTTATCCGGCAAGAGTACAGGTTGATATTGAATCTGGTGATGTATTGCAGTTTTATTATCAGTTATATAGTAAAAAATCCAGAAAAATAACCTGGGAAACAGGTGAAACCATAACATTTACCAAAAATCCGATTTGGGATTTTACTGAAGTAAAGGCAGAAAGTGTTTACTTTGCAAAAGCAGATGACTTTGGTGGTAATACTGCAAATAGCGAAATAAATATTTCTGTAAAGGTCAATGTCACCCAAAATGTTAATGTTACCCAAAACCAAACAGTAACAGGGCCAACTATTAATATAAATTTTCCTGGCAAAAAATAATACTCTTAAAAAATATTTATCATCCACTGTTGGGATTTACTATTAGAAAAAACTAAACACCTACTTAAGTGTCATACCCAATCAAGTTGGGTATCCACAACCAATTACTGCTATATTTTAATTTTCGCTATTTTATACAAAACACTTTATTAAAATCCTTGACTATTTTTAAAATTAGTTATAATATTTTATTAGTTACTTTTAGTAACTTAGATATTAAATACAATTAACATTGTTTTAATAAGTTAAATACTGTATGTAAAAAATTATTATTAAGGAGGTTTTATGAGTAGTGTTAATCTAAATTATGAAAAAGAAGATGTTAAAGGTAAAGTAATTAATATTATTTTATGGGGGTTGCAATTACTAACAGCTGGGATGTTTTTCATGGCTTCATTTATGAAACTGAGTGGGGCTGAAATGATGATTAAAGAATTTGATCTTATTGGAATTGGTCAATGGTTTCGTTACCTGACCGGAACAATTGAAGGATTTAGTGCGATTCTTTTATTAATTCCATCCTTTAGTGGTATTGGAGCCTTGTTACTGATACCAACTATGATTGGAGCAATTGCGGCACACTTTGTAATTTTAGGGGGAAGTGCTACTCCTGCTTTTGTCTTATTGGTTTTTTCGATTTTAATCGCTTTTGGTAGAAAAGATAGTATCCTATATTTTGTAAACAAATTTATCAGCAAGAAGTAATATTTTAGAATAATGGGAGAAAAATATGGGCTCAAATAATCCAGATAAATTGCCAGCAATATATATAACTCATGGCGGAGGGCCCTGTTTCTTTATGGACTGGAATCCTCCTGATGCCTGGATAAAAACCGGAGGGTGGTTAAAAAATTTAAGCAATACTCTAAGTTCCAGACCTAAAGCGATTCTTGTCATTTCTGCTCATTGGGAAGAACAGGAATTTACTGTGCTGGATAGTCCTAAACCAGCATTATTATATGATTATTATGGATTTCCTGAGCATACATATAAACTAAAATATGAGGCTCCAGGTGCGCCTGAATTGGCAAAACAGGTACAGGAATTACTTTTAGATAATGATATTCAGGTAAAAACTGAAAGTAAACGTGGATGGGATCATGGTGTTTTTATTCCCTTGAAGGTTATTTTTCCGGAAAGTGATATACCAATACTTCAATTATCTTTAAAAGAGAATCTTGATCCATCCGACCATATAAAATTGGGTAGAGCATTGCAACCATTAAGAGAACAGGGTGTTTTAATTATTGGCAGTGGCTCAAGTTATCATAATCTTAAAGCTTTTAATGCTTCAGGTAGTGATATTTCAAAGCAATTTGATGACTGGCTAACTGATGTTATTTCTATTGATGATCAGCAGGAAAGAGAAAAAAAACTGCAAAATTGGGAACAAGCTCCTGCGGGTAAAATGGCCCATCCCAGGGAAGAACACCTTATTCCTCTTATGGTTGTTGAAGGTGCTGCTTCCAGTAATGAAAAGGGAAATAAAGTATTTTCTGACCAGGTTGCCGGAGTGACAATATCATCTTTTCAATTTGGATAGAAAATTCTGTAGTTTGTAATCTGGCTAATATTTTTTTTAAATCAAAGGACTATAATCTTGTTTATAGTCTTTTGATTTTATATTTACGGGTGTTATTTATGGGTTCTACTATTATCTGAAAGAGAACAATCCTAATTAGAGAAATAAATAAATGTTTAGTTTAACAGAAATAATTGGAAAAAATAATCTATCCGGTATAGAAATTCTGGATATTGGTGCAATGTTCGCCGGTGATGATACTGAAATTTACAGCCCACTTTTAAAAACAGGTATTGGTAAAGTTACAGGTTTTGAAGCACTTAGCAATGAATGTGAAAAGTTAAATAAAAAATATAATCCAAAGCATAAATTTTTTCCTTACTTTGTAGGTGATGGTCAAAAAAAGAATTTTTATATTACCAACACCTTAATGACTTCATCTCTTTATGAACCAAACAGAACATTAATTGATTTGTTTTTAAATCTGGGAACTGTAATGCAGGTCGAAAAAGTTGAAGAAGTGCAGACCAAAAGACTTGATGATATAAGTGAAATACCTAAAGATATAGATTATATAAAAATTGATACACAAGGTTCAGAGCTTGAAATTTTAGTAAACGGAGAAAAAATGCTTGAAACTGCTGTTGCAGTTCATACAGAAGTAGAATTTGTTCCCTTATATAAAAATCAGCCTTTGTTTGGAGATATTGATATCTTTTTAAGAAGTAAAGGATTTGTTTTTCATCGCTTCAGTAATATTAGCGGGAGATCATTTATTCCTATTGTCTCTGAAGATACACCTAATAAACCATTAAGTCAGTATTTATGGGCAGATGCTGTATATGTAAAAGATTTTTTAAATCTGGCATGGTTAAAACCGGAAAAAATTCTCAAACTGGCAGTTATTCTTCATGATATTTACAGATCCTTTGACCTTTGTCACCACATTCTTTCAGAATATGACAAAATAACAAACTCATCATTAACTTCTCTTTACCGAAAAAAGTTATTTGGTGGTTAAAAAACATTAATTGTCCGGGTTATTTATTCATGATAAAATGGAAAGTTCCATTAATTACTTTTTACTAAGTTATTACAAACTGTACATTTTGAAAGGAAGATAAGCATATGACAATGGAGTCTGAATTAGAAAATAAAATAGGCCAGATAAAAAATGGTGGAGCTCCAAAATACCATGAACAAGCCGCAAAAAGTGGAAAACTATTTGTCAGAGATAGAATAAAATTATTATTTGATCCAGATTCAGAATTTATTGAAGATGGTCTTTTTGCCAATTGTTCCAGTCATGGTCTCCCTTCCGATGGAGTAGTTACAGCAATGGGAAAAATTCATGGACGAAATGTTTGTGTTATGGCCAACGATTCTACTGTAAAAGCAGGTTCATGGGGCTCAAGAACTGTTGAAAAAATAATCAGAATCCAGGAACAGGCGATTAAATATAAGGTTCCCATGATTTATCTTGTTGATTCAGCTGGAGCAAGAATTACGGATCAGGTGGAAATGTTCCCCGGAAGACGGGGAGCTGGAAAAATTTTCTATAATCAGGTAAGTATGTCAGGACATGTTCCCCAGATATGTGCACTTTTTGGTCCATCTGCGGCAGGCGGGGCCTATATACCAGCATTTTGCGATATTGTTATTATGGTAGACAAAAATGCCAGTATGTATCTTGGTTCTCCCCGAATGGCAGAATCAGTAATCGGTGAAAAAATTACCCTGGAAGAAATGGGTGGAGCAAAAATGCATTGCTCAGTAAGCGGATGTGGTGATATGCTTGCTCAAAATGAAGAAGATGCAATAAAAGCAGTTAGGGACTATCTGAGTTATTTTCCCCAGAATTGTATGTTTGAATCTGATATTGTAACTTCAGTTGAACCTGAAGAAATCGCCAAAGAAATCTCTGAAATAATTCCCGAAAACCAAAATAGAGCCTATGATATGATGCTGGTAATTAAAAAACTGATTGATAAAAATAGTTTTTTTGAAATCAAAAAATTATTTGCCCAGGAATTAATTACAGGACTGGCCAGAATTGATGGAAAAGTAGTGGGTATACTGGCAAACCAGCCAAAGGTTAAAGGTGGTGTTTTATTTGTAGATTCAGCTGATAAGGCTACAAGATTTGTAAACCTTTGTGATGCCTTCAATATTCCTTTATTATTTTTGGCAGATGTGCCAGGATTTATGATTGGTTCTAATGTTGAAAAACAAGGTATTATCCGGCATGGAGCCAAAATGATTTCGGCAATATCCGAAGCTTCAGTAACAAAAATTTCAGTAGTTTTAAGAAAAGCTTATGGTGCGGGGTTATATGCAATGTGTGGTCCTGGATTTGCCCCTGAGTGCTGTATTGCCTTACCTTCTGCTTCAATTGCTGTAATGGGGCCGGAACCAGCAGTAAATGCCGTATATTTCAACAAACTGGAAGAAATACAGGACCCTGATGCCAGAAAAGCATATAAGGATGAAAAAATAAAAGAGTATGAAAAGGATATAAATATCTACCGTTTGGGTTCGGAATTGGTTGTAGATGATATTGTTCCCGATAAACATTTACGTAAAGAGTTGATTAAACGCTTTGAGATGTATTCGACCAAAGAAATACCGCTTGTTAATAAAAAACATGGGGTAATACCTGTATAAATTTAATTATATATTTCAATAATAGCTTTTTCAAAATCATAAATTGAATCAAATTGCTGATAACTTTTTCCCATAATATCAGCTAATTCTTTTTGGTCAGAAAAATATGCCTTTATAAGTGGTAGAAACTGATAATACCAGATATCATAAAGTTCTTCCACACTTTTTAGTTTTATAAAATAACCATGCCCAAGCAGGTATTCCTTTCCAAGTTTTTCCGCTATTTTACGATTAATTCTTTCTAACAAACGAGCCAGATTAACCTTACTATTTGCTTTGTTATTTATTTTTAAAATTTTGTTTTCCAGTAATTGTATTTCTGGTTCTATATCTATAAATAAAAATCTTCTATGTAAAACGGGATCTTTAAAAAAGTCAGGGTTAATCACCGGATTCATCGTTCCAATAATATAGAGATTTGGCGGTAATGAAAATTCTTTTTTGGAGTAAAGAAGATTACTTTTATAGCGATCTCTCTTATCTGGTTCCAATTGTGATAATATCTCGCCAAAAATATCTGTAATTTTTCCCCGGTTAATTTCATCAATTATCAGGTAAAAGGGACGAGTGTCACCTTTATCTTCTTCTTTAAAAAGACAAATCTCTCTTAAATCTGCAAAATTAATTCCTGTTAATTCATTAAAACCAAACTTAATAAGATAATTTAAAAAA